>JBKBUP010000059.1:0-13855 GCA_046289795.1 Dietzia sp.
GAGCGCGGCCGTCAGTAGCGAGAACGCGGCCGTGACGGCGGCGGTGGCCCGCACGACCTTCCGGGTCCGGACCGAACGGCGGGCCCGCCTGGCCGCCACCGTCACGGTCACTCGCCGTCTCCCGGACTCCCCGACTGCGGTGCCTTCGGTGACGGCAGCGCCTCGGCCCGCATGGCCGCGTGCAGTTCGCGCAGGCCGGAGCGGTCGGTGGCCACCCGGACGACCCTCATGCCGGCGGGCACGATGTCGCGGTGCGCGACGGCCGCCTCGGAGAGCAGTTCCTCGAGCCCGGCCGGGTCGGTGTCGGTGAAGGGCACCCCGAATCCCGCGCAGAGCGCGGCCAGGTCGGCGCCGTGCGGGGTGCCGAAGACGCGCTCGAAATCGGTGGCCAGTCGGGGATCGCCCTGCTCGAGGAGGGAGAAGATCCCACCACCGTCGTCGTCGGCCACCACGATGGTCAGATCGTCGGGTTGCTTCTCCACCGGCCCCAGCAGCAGTCCCGACACGTCGTGGAGGAAGGTCAGGTCGCCGAGCAGCGCCACGGTCCGACCCGGTGCGGCCAGCGCGACCCCGATCGCGGTGGAGACGGTGCCGTCGATCCCGGACGCACCCCGGTTGGCGTACACGGCCACATCGGGGTCCAACGGGCCCACCAGGGACAGGTCCCGGATCGCGTTGGAGGCGCCCACCACCAGGTTGTCGCCGCCCCGCACCCCGCGGCTCACGGCCCGGGCCACGTGCAGGCCGGTGGGCGCCGCGGTCTCGAGGTGACGGTCCAGGACGCGGTCGACGGCGGCCCGGGCGAGGGCGTCGGCGCGCCCGGTGGTGCCCGTCCACGCCTCGTCGACGCCCCACCCGGTCAGGACGGAGTCGGCGAGTTCGGCCGCGCTGCCCGTGGGGTTGGGGGCGTGCGGTCCGGCGTCGAGGATCACCAGGTCCACGTCCGGGGCCGCCAGCAGCCGGGTGACCGAGCGGTGCAGGGTCGGCCGCCCGGTCACCACCACCTGCTCGGGCCGCAACCCGGGGATCGCCAGTGGGTGCACCGGGTGCAGCGGGACCGGGGCCCCGGGTTCGGCCACGGTCGGTACCCCCACGAGTCCGGCCACGGGCCTGGCCCCGACGCCCGAGACGACCAGCGTGGGGCGGGTGAGGTCCACGGCCACGGCGGAGTCGGCGGGTGCCGAGTCGACCCCCGCGCCCGCCCGCTGGACCCATGGTCGACCGTCCGGCCGGCCGGCCGGGAGTCCGCCGGAGCCCTCGCGATGGCCCGCCTCGTCGTCGTCGTCCGGGGCCGTCCCGCCCGCACCGTCCACGACGTACTCCTCGTCGCCCTCGGCCGGCACCAGGGGCTCGCGGAACGCGATGTCGACCTGGACCGGGCCGGGGTGGCCCGGGGCGGTCGCGGTGAGGATCGCGCGGCCGATCGCACTGCGCCAGTGTCGGTGCTCGACCTCGGGGTCACCGGCCGCGCCCAGTTCGACGACCGCGCGCGCGTGCGGGCCGAAGAGCCCCACCTGGTCGATGGTCTGATTGGCCCCGGTCCCGCGCAGTTCGGGGGGGCGGTTGGCGGTCAGCGCCAGGATCGGCACGCCGGAATGTGCGGCCTCGACCATCGCCGGGTGGAGGTTGGCCACCGCGGTACCGGAGGTGACGACGACGGGGACCGGTCGCCTGGAGCCCGACGCCAACCCCAGCGCGGTGAAGGCCGCCGCGCGCTCGTCGATCCGTACGTGCAACCGCAGCCGGCCCGTCCGTTCGGCGGCGGCGAGGGCCAGCGCCAGGGGTGCGCTCCGCGAGCCGGGACACAGCACCGCGTCGGTGACCCCGTGGCGGACCAACTCGTCGACGACGACGCGGGCCTGCGCGGTGCTCGGGTTGCTGGCGCGCGGCGTGCTCGGGGTGGCCTGGCTGGGGTTCATCGCCTCCAGACTAGTAGTCACCCCTCGTGGACGCCGGTGTCCGCCGGACCGGCCGCGCGCGCCAGCCGCCCGGCGATCGCCGCGAGATGCCCGCGCAGCACGTCGGGCGACTCCACGATGAACGGACCCGGCAGTCGGCCCAGGTACCAGGCCAACTGGTCCAGGTCGGCGGCGCCGGTCTCCAGTCGGCAGGCCGGGCCGTCGGGGTGATCAGCCGGCCGCAACTCGGTGACGGTGCCGTAGGTGGGCGGGAAGCACTCGAGCACCGCGTCGGCCGGGGCGTCGACCACGACACTGGCCAGGTGCTCGTACGGCGCGGTGGTGACCGAGTGCTGGACGTGCGTGGCCGGGTCGGGCACGTCCGGACGCGGGGTGAACCGCCAGCGGCTGCGGTGGACCTCCCGGATGCGGTCCAGGCGGAACGTCCGCCAGTCGGCGCGGTCGAGGTCGTAGGACAGCAGGTACCAGCGCCTGCCCAGCACCACGATCCGGTAGGGCTCGACCCGGCGCTCGGTGTCGCGACCGGTGCGGTCCCGGTAGTCCAACCGGACCTGCTCGGTGCCGCGAACGGCGTGCCCGAGTTCGATGAGCAGCTCCGGCTCGACCGGTGTGTCGGCGCCGGGGATGGTCACCATCGACTCGCTGACGGCGGCGACCTTGTCCCGGAGCCGACCCGGCATGACCTGGTCGAGCTTGGTCAGGGCGCCCAGGGCGTGCTCGCCGACCCCCGCCACCGCGCCCCCGGCCGCCAGCCGCAGGGCGATCGCCACGGCCACGGCCTCCCTGTCGTCCAACAGCAGCGGAGGCAGTCGACGACCCGAACCCAGCCGGTACCCGCCGCCCGCGCCGCGTTCGGACTCGACCGGATAACCCAGGTCGCGCAGTCGGTCCACGTCCCGCCGCACCGAGCGGGTGGTGACCCCCAGCTCGGCCGCGAGCTCGGGCCCGGACCACACCGCACGCCGCTGCAACAGGTCGAGCAGCCCCAGCACACGCTGGGTCGTGGGCATCTTGTCGTCGGTCACGCCGTCCACTCTCGCACCGTCAGAGGACGAGAACTGTCCTGATGGGCTGAGAGTCTGCTGATGTACCGCGATCGAACGGCCTGACCGCCGCCGACCACCCCACTCCCCAGGAGACCACCATGACCACAGCCCGCACCGTCGACTGGACCGCCCAGCTCGTCGAGCAACTCGAGTACCACTGGAACGGCCACCTCCGTCCGCGCCTGGAGGGACTGACCGACGACGAGTACCACTTCTCCCCCGCCCCGGACGATCGGACGTGGGACGTGCGGCCGCGGGGCACCGGCACAGCGGCCATGCAGGGCGGGGTCGGCGACTTCACGATCGACTTCACCTACCCCGAGCCCGAGCCCGCCCCGCTGACGACCATCGCGTGGCGGATCGGCCACGTCGCCGTGGGAGTGCTCGGCGCCCGGTGGCACGACCACTTCGGCGGCCCGTCCCACGACTACATGACCCACGAGTTCGCCGGGGACGCCGCGGGCGGACTCGCCCAGTTCGACCGCACCTACGCGGGTTGGATCGAAGGGCTCCGCGGGCTCGACGCCGACGCGCTCGCCGCCCCGGCCGGCGAGACCGAGGGGCCCTGGGCCGACGCGCCCATGTCCTCGCTCGTGCTGAACATCCATCGCGAGGTCATCCACCACGGCGCGGAGATGTGCCTGCTCCGCGACCTGTACGCCCACACCCGGCGGTGACCAGGCGGGCCGCTGAGATCCGGACCCGATACGACCCGACACCCCTAGGAGTAGCCATGCCCTTGTTCCCCGCCACCCACGCCACCGAGCGCGACACCCTGCACGAGTGGATCGACGACGCGTTGATCAACGCCCGCTCGATCGTCCACGGACTGACCGGCGACCAGCTGCGGGCGCGGCCGGTCCCGTCGAGCGAGCTCACGCTGGGCTGGCTCATCCTGCACATCGGCGAGGTGGCCGAGGGCTGGCTGGGCCGGACCGCCGCGGCACCCGACCCGGTGGAGACCGGGCGCTCGCTACCGGAGGCCTTCGAGTGGGCCGAGGCCGTCAACCAGGTGGACCCCCACGCGACCGCCGAGGAGATCCTCGCCGAGTACGACCGCCGTTGCGCCGCAGGTCTCGCGCACCTGCGGGCCGCCGACCTGGACGCGGAGGTACCGGTCCCCACCGAGATGCCGTGGTTCCCCCCGGACCTGGAACCGTTCAACGGCCGCTGGGCCGCTCAGCACGTCCTGACCGAGATCAACCGGCACAGCGGACACGCCGACATCCTGCGCGAGGCGCTCGACGGGCGCACGATGTACGACCTGATCGCCGAGGACCAGGGGATAGACATGTCCTACATCGGCGCCTGGTTCGCCGCGCACCCGGAGGTCACCCCGCCGGAGTGGTGAGGCGGGTTCATTCCGCGAGGATCGACGCGCCGGCTGGTCAGTCGCCTTCGTGCCAGCCGGCGAACGTCGCGAACTTGTCCTCGATCATCCCGGCCACCTCTCCCGGGTCGGGCACGAGTTCCGCGTCGGTGGCGATGCCTACCGAGACCTTGCCGTTGTAGCTGAAGATGCAGATCCCGAAGGCCTGGTCGCCGCTCATCGGAACCCAGCCGAGTATCCCCTCGACGGGAGTGCCGGCGATCCGCACCGTGGAGACCGGCCCGGGGACCGACGTGAGCTGGCCGACGGTCTTGTTGGCGAGCAGGTCGATCACCGCGTCCGCCACCGGGCCGGGAGTGACCGCCACGCCGAGCATGGTGGCGAAGTTGACGTGCGGTTCGAACGAGTAGCGCACCCGGGTCATGGACGTGGCGATCGCATCGATGAGCTCGTCGGCGTCGTCGATCCCCAGCGGCAGGCGCATGAGGATGATCGTGAGGTGGTTGCCCAGTTCCTCCGGCAGTTCGTCGCCCACCGGCTCGATGGACATGGGCACCATGAGGTTGACGTCCGAGACCCGACGATCGCCGTGGGCATCGAGGTACTCGGTGAGCGCCCTGGACACCGCCGCGAGCATCACGGTGGTGACCGTGGTGCCGTGCGTCTTCGCCACCCTCTTTATCGCCGCGAGGTCCAGCCCGGAGATCCAGGAGACCTTCTTCTGGACGTGGGCGTGACCGCTCCACGACAGCTCGGGCGATCTGGGTTCGAACAGCAGCCGGAAGGTCGAACGATAGGTGTTGGTGGTCCTGTTGGTGGGGTCGACATTGTCGGCCAGGGATTCCACGACGCGCGTGGGCACCCGGGTGAACCCGCGGCCCGGGGCCACCACGTCCCTGACAAGCCGCGTGAGGGTCCACGGGAATTTGACCGTGGCGCCGGCGAGACCGCGGGCGATACCGAACGAGTCCCTGACCATCCCCACCCCGGCGCTGCCGACCGTCCCGAGGATCCCACCCCCACCAGGGAAGAGGGGTCGGCCCACCCGGGGCAGCGGGGTGTCGTCATCGCCATCACACAGACCAAGTACCAACTGCGTCAGCCGGACGCCGTCGACCATCCCGTGCTGGACCCGGAACAGGACCAGCGCACCCTCCCGCTCGGCCTCGTGGCCGTAGTAACCCTCGAGGAACTCGGCACGCCAGATGGGGCGGTCGTCAGGGAGCTGGGTGCTCATCTGCTCGGAAACGTACGCCTCGGCCTCGGTCCGCCCGCCCGGCGCGGGGAGCCGTCCGCGGATCAGATGGCGGGAGAGGTCGAAGTCGGGATCGTCCTCCCAGTACCACCGCCTGCCCTCGCGGACCGGGACCCGACGGAACACCGGGTGGGGTTCGACCATCCGGGTGGCGATCACCTCGGTGACCGCGTCCCAGTCGGGGATCTCCGAGAACCACACCAACGACGTGATGTACATGAGGTTGTCGGGGCGGTCCATGTGCAACCACAACTGATCCCGCAGCGGAATCCTGACTCTCGTCGTCTCCCCCATCGTCCCCGACCCCTCTCCCCTAGCCGCGCTCGCCCACCGAGCCATGTGCGCTCCGCTTCAGGCTAGAGCAGGTGTGACCGACATCACGAGCCCTGGGCCTCCCAACCGTCGAAGGTCTCGAACTGCCCCTCGATCATCTCGGCGACCCGGCCCGGGTCCGGCACGAGTTCGGCATCGGTGGCGATCCCCACGGACACCGTGCCGTCGTAACTGAAGATGCAGATCCCGAGCGCCTGGTCGCCGCTCATCGGAACCCAGCCAAGCATCCCCTCGACCGGGGTTCCCGCGAGCCGCACCTTGGAGACCGGACCGGGTACCGAGGTGAGCTGGCCGACGGTCTTGTTGGCGAACAGGTCGATCACCGCGTGCTGCACCGCGGTGGGGGTGACGGCCACGCTGAGCATGGTGGCGAAGTTGATGTGTGGCTCCAACGAGTAGCGCACCCGGGTCATGGACGTGGTGATGGCCTCGATGAGCTCGTCCGCGTCGTCGATCCCCAGCGGCAGACGCATGAGGATGAGCGTGATGTGGTTGCCCAGCTCCTCCGGCAGGTCGTCGGTGCTCGGCGTCACGGACACCGGCACCATGAGGTTGATGTCGGAGACCCGACGGTCACCGCGGGCGTCGAGGTACCGGGTGAGCGCCTTGGACACCGCGGCGATCATCACCGAGGTGACGGTGGTGTCGTGCACCGCAGCCACCCTCTTGACCGCCGCGAGGTCCACCCCGGTGACCCAGGAGACCTTCTTCCGGGCGTGGGCGTGGCCACTCCACGACAGCTCGGGGGCACGGGGTTCGAACAGCAGGCGGAAGACCGAGCGGTAGGTGTTGGTCGTCGTGTTGGTCGGATCGATGGCGTCGGCCAGGGATTCCACGACACGCGTGGGTACCCGGGTCAGCTCCCCGCCCGGGGCCACCACGTCCCTGGTCAGTCGCGCCAGCGTCACGGGAAACCTGATCGTGGCCCCCGCGAGGCCGCGGGCGATGCCGAGCGAGTCCTTGGCCAGCCCTGCTCCGGCGTGGCCCACCGCCCCGAGAATCCCGCCTCCCGCCGAGGACAGCTGCCGACCCACGCTGGGCAGGGGGTCGTCATCATCGCGGTCGCACAACCCCAGGACCAGCTGGGTCAACCGGATGCCGTCGACCATCCCGTGCTGGACGCGGAAGAGCAGGAGCGCCCCCTCCTGCTCGCCCCCGTGGCCGTGGTAGCCCTCGATGAACTCGGCACGCCAGATGGGGCGGTCGTCGGGGAGCTGCAGACCCATCTGCTCGGCGACGTGCGCCTCGGCCTCGGCGCGCCCGCCCGCCGCGGGGAGGCGCCGTCGGACCAGATGGTGGGAGATGTCGAAGTCGGGATCGTCCTGCCAGTACCACCGGCGGCCCCGTCGGACCGGGACCCGGCGGAACACCGGGTGGGGTTCGACCATCCGGGACGCGATCGCCTCAGTGACAGCGTCCCAGTCGGGGACCTCGGCGAACCACATCACCGAGTTGATGTACATGAGGTTGTCCGGGCGATCCATCATCAGCCACAGCTGATCCCGCAGTGGGATCCGGACTCTCGTCTCCGTCATCGTCCCCGGCCCCTCTCGCCCGCCCCGCTCACCGTCATGTACTCGCCGCCTCAGGCTAGAGCAGGTGTGACCGGGATCACGCGGCTCCCCCCGGGACGGCGGCACAATGTCGGGATGCGCACCATCCACACGCCGGACGATCCCCCTGCCAAGGGCCTGTACGCCCTGCTCACGGCGTCGATCACTCCCCGGCCCATCGCCTGGGTCTCGAGTCTCTCCGCCGACGGCGTGCCGAACCTCGCGCCGTATTCGTTCTTCACCGTGGCCTGCGCCGACCCGGCGATCCTCTCGGTCACCTCGATCGGCCGCAAGGACACGTACCGCAACGTGGTCGAGACCGGGGAGTTCGTGGTGAACATCGGCACCGAGTCGATGATGGAGGTCATCAACGCCACCTCCGCGCCGGTCGGCCCGGAGGTCGACGAATTCGCCCTCTCCGGACTGACCGCCGAGCCCTCCGAGGTGGTGTCGGCGCCGCGGGTGGCCGAGGCGCCGATCGCGTTCGAGTGCGTGCGCCATGACGTGATCGACCTCGGCACCAGCGCGATGCTCCTCGGCCGCGTGGTGAGCGTGGCGGTCGCCGACGAGGTGCTGGCCGCCGACGGGCTGCCGGATTTCGACTCCCTGCTGCCGCCCTCGCGCCTGGGTCGCCACCACTGGGGCTACGCCCCGCGCACGAGGGAACTGCCCCGGCCCGGGCGGTAGCAGGTCGCGGGCCGGCACCGGAGCCCCCGGGTGAGCACTGAGCGGGTTCCGACCGTCCGGAGACGTGGCTCAGAGCAGATCGTGGCAGCGGCGGATCCGGTCGAACCACCAGTCCCGGCGGTCGCCGCACACCCGCAGGCCCCCCAGCCTCGCCGGGTCCGGGGACACCGCCACCACGGGGAGATGGCCGTCCACCAGCGAGAACACGCCCGGCTCGACCACGTCCTCCAGGAAGAACCCGCCGGTGCCCAGGCCCGCGGCGGGGATCTCGTCCTCGTTCCCGGAGGCGCCTCCCGTGCCGTCACGTCCGGGGTACGCACCCGGCAGCGCCGCGGCCGCCGCGACACCGGCCGCGACCCCCACCGCGGAGTCCAACGCGCTCGAGACGGTGACCGGCACGCCGAGCTCCGAGGCCACGGCCAGGAGACGCCGGGGCCCACCCAGGGGCGCGACCTTGACCACCGCCCGATCGGCCCCGCCCGCCCTCACCACGCGGAGGGGGTCCTCGGCGCGGCGGATGGACTCGTCGGCGGCCACGTCCACGTGCACCCCGTCCGCGGCCAGGCGCGCGCGCAGCTGCACGAGCTCCTCCACCGTGGCGCAGGGCTGCTCGACGTACTCCAGACCCTGGCCGTCGAGGGAGACCGGTCCGGTGCCCGGGGCCCGGGTGGAGTCGACCGCGCGGACGGCCTGGTCCAGGACCCGGACGGCGTGCGCGGCCTCGGCGACCGACCAGGCCCCGTTGGCGTCCACCCGGACGCGGGCGTCGGGGCGGGCCTGCAGGACCGCCGCGACCCGGGCGACGTCGTCGACGAGCTGCTGCCCCTTCTCCGCCACCTTGACCTTGACCGTCGTGCAGCCGGGGAAGCGCTCGAGGATGCCCGCCACCTCGCTCGCGGCGACCGCGGGGACCGTGGCGTTGACGGCGACCCGCGAGCGCAGGGCCGGCGGCGGCCCCTGCCACGCCATCTCGACGGCCGAGCCCAGCCAGTGGGCGGCCTCGGGGTCGTCGTACTCCGGGAAGGCGCCGAACTCGCCCCACCCCGCCGGGCCCTCGACCAGCGCCACCTCCCGCTCGGTGACGCCGCGGAACCGGACCCGCATCGGCAGGGCCACCACGTGGACGCGGGCGAGCAGATCGTCGATCGACTCAGGGCGCGGCACGGATGTCATGGCTCCACGCTAACGTCGAACCCATGACCGAGAGCAGCGCAGCGCAGGGCGAGACCGCGAACCCGTTCGATCCGACGCAGTGGCGGGAGGTCGAGGGCTTCCGTAACGGCGAGGACCTGACGGACCTGACCTACCACCGCCACGTGGGCGAGGGCCGGGCCAACGGGATCGTGCGGATCGCCTTCGACCGCCCCGAGGTGCGCAACGCCTTCCGCCCGCACACCGTGGACGAGCTGTACCGGGTGTTCGACCACGCCCGCCGCTCCCCCGACGTGGGGACCGTGCTGTTCACCGGCAACGGACCGAGCGCCAAGGACGGCGGCTGGGCGTTCTGCTCCGGCGGCGACCAGCGGATCCGCGGCCGGTCGGGTTACCAGTACTCGACCGAGCACGACGCGGACGTGGCCGGCGCGACCGCCGACAAGGTGGACCGGGCCCGCGTCAAGGCCGAGGGCGGGCGGCTGCACATCCTCGAGGTCCAGCGGCTCATCCGGACCATGCCCAAGGTCGTCATCTGCCTGGTCAACGGGTGGGCGGCCGGCGGCGGGCACTCGCTGCACGTGGTCTCCGACCTCACCCTGGCCTCCCGCGAGCACGCCCGCTTCAAGCAGACCGACGCCGACGTGGGCTCGTTCGACGCCGGTTACGGCAGCGCCTACCTGGCCAAGCAGGTGGGCCAGAAGTTCGCCCGCGAGATCTTCTTCCTGGGGCAGCCGTACACGGCCGAGGAGATGTTCCACATGGGAGCGGTCAACCGCGTGGTGGACCACGCCGAGCTGGAGAACACCGCGATCGAGTGGGCGCGGCAGATCAACGGCAAGTCACCCACCGCGCAGCGGATGCTCAAGTTCGCGTTCAACCTCACCGACGACGGCCTGATGGGCCAGCAGGTGTTCGCCGGCGAGGCCACGCGACTGGCGTACATGACCGACGAGGCCGTCGAGGGGCGCGACGCGTTCCTGGAGAAGCGCGATCCGGACTGGGACGACTTCCCCTACTACTACTGACGGCGCGGGCCCAGTCCATGCCCGCCACGCGCGAGCTGCGCACCCTGCCCGTCCCCGGCGGCGCGGCGGTGGCCGAGCTGTTCCCCACATTCGAGCGGCTGCTGGCCGACCGCGGCCCGGCGCTGCTGCCGGTGCCGGCCGACGACCCCGCCCGCAGACTGCTCCTCGAGCGGACCCAGCGGCCGGGTGAGTCGATCGACGACCGTGCCTCCCTCGTGGTGAGCACCTCCGGGTCGACCGGCACCCCCAAGGGCGCGATGCTGTCCGCCGCCGCGTTGGCCGCCTCGGCTTCCGCCACCGATGCGTTCCTCGGCGGGCCGGGTCGGTGGCTGCTCGCCTTGCCGGCGCACCACATCGCGGGCCTCCAGGTGATCCTGCGCAGCCTGCGCGCCGGTCACGAGCCGGTGGTGGTGGACGTGACCAGGGGGTTCGATCCCGCCACGCTGCCCGCCGCCGTCGCCGCCTGCAAGGGCACGAGCGCGGGCGGGGCCGCGCGCGCGTACACCTCCCTGGTCCCCGGCCAGCTGGCCAAGGTCCTCGACGAGGGCCCGCGCGAGGCCGTGGCCGCCCTGGCCGAGCTCGACGCCGTGCTTCTCGGCGGGGCCGCGGCCGCCCCGGAGCTGCTCGCCCGCGCCGCCGACGCCGGGATCCGTGTGGTGCGCACCTACGGCATGAGCGAGACCGCCGGCGGGTGCGTCTACGACGGTCTGCCGCTCGACGGGGTGGGGATGGAGATCGACGACGACTCCGGGCGCGTCTGGCTTTCCGGCCCGCAGCTGGCGTTGGGCTACCGGAACGCACCCGACCACCCGGCGTTCGCCCGCGAGGGGTGGTTCCGCACCGACGACGCCGGGCGGGTCGGCGAGGACGGCCGGCTGCGGATCCTCGGCAGGCTCGACGAGGCACTGACCGTCGGCGGGTTGACGATCCTCCCGCAGGCGGTCGAGGACGCGCTGCGGCGGCACGCCGCGGTGGTCGACGTCGTCGTCGTGGGGATCCCGGATCCCCGCCTCGGCACCCTGCCCGTCGCGGCGGTCACACTGCGGTCCACAGGGACGCCGGACGAGCTCCGGGCGCACGTGACCGCGCTGCTCGGGGCGCACTCGGCACCCGCCGCGGTGGCGGTGGTGGACTCGCTGCCCACGCTGCCGGGCGGCAAGGTCGACCGGCGGGCGGTCGCGGCGCGGTTCGTCGATGGGACAATCGGGGGATGACCCGCGAGACCGACTTCTCCCCCGCCGCCGACCCCTCCCACCGGGGTGCCACGTTGTCCGACTGGTTGGAGGGGGCGCGGCCCCGCACGTGGCCCAACGCGTTCGCGCCGGTGCTGGTGGGCTCGGCGGCCGCGGGCCTGGCCGGCGGGTTCGTCTGGTGGAAGGCGCTGCTGGCGCTGGTGGTCGCGTGGTCGTTCATCGTGGGCGTCAACTTCGCCAACGACTACTCCGACGGCATCCGCGGCACGGACGACGACCGCGTGGGGCCGCTGCGCCTGGTGGGCTCGGGACTGGCCCGCCCAGCGACGGTGAAATGGGCCGCGTTCGCGTTCCTGGGGCTGGGCGGGCTCGCCGGCGTGGTGCTGAGCTGGTTCTCCGCGCCGTGGCTGATCGTGGTGGGTCTGCTGTGCATCCTGGCGGCGTGGTTCTACACCGGCGGGTCCACGCCGTACGGGTACCGCGGACTCGGCGAGGTGTCGGTGTTCGTGTTCTTCGGCCTGGTGGCCGTGCTCGGCACGCAGTTCACCCAACTCGGGTCCGTCACCTGGTACGCGGTGGTCGCGGCGGTGGCCGTGGGCAGCTTCTCGTGCGCGGTCAACCTCACCAACAACCTGCGGGACATCCCGTCGGACACCGAGGCGGGCAAGATCACGCTCGCCGTCCGCCTGGGGGATTCACGGACCCGGGGGCTCCACGCCGTGTTGGAGTTGCTGGTGCCGCTGCTGGCCACGGTGGCACTGATCCCCGCGACGCCGTGGGCACTCCTGGGCCTGCTGGCGATGCCGGTCGCGTGGAAGGCCAACGCGCCGGTGCGGGCGCGGGCCACGGGCGCCGGGCTCATCCCCTCGCTCACGATGGCCGGGTTGGCCATGCTCGCGTGGAGTGTGCTGGTCAGCTCGGGGATGCTGATCGCCTCGCTGTAGACCTGCGGGCGGTCTGCCGTAGACCGGCGAGAGAGCGGCCCGCCCGTCCTACTTGCCGAGCGAACCGTCGGGCACGGTGTTCCAGGCGGCCTGGATGCCGTCGTTGATCGCCAGTGCGGCCCCGAGCAGCGCGTCCTTGGCCGGCTCGGGCAGCGGTAGTCCCCGGATGTCGGCGATGTTGATGGTGCCGGGCGCCGGAGCCGCCACGGGGGCAGGAGCGGGCGCCGGGGCCGGGGCCGCCGCTCCCCCGCCCGCGCGACCGGTGATGGTGACGGTGGTGGACTCGGTCCGCACCGGGATGCCGGCGATGTAGGCGGTGGCCACCGGCCGGTAGACACCCGGCGTGGTGGGCACACCCTTGATGGCGGTGGTCCTCGGATCGTAGGTCAACCCCGGGGGCAGGCCCTGGAACTGCAGGGTCGCACCGGGCGGAAGGGTGACCTGGTCGCTGACCCGGTTCTCCGTGTACACGCCCACCGGGAAGGTCAGGGACGGCAACGCGGCCGGGGTCAGGTCCGTGGCCTCCACCACCACGGGTGCGGACTCCGGGGACTCGGCCTGCCCCGACGCCACGCCGATCGCAGCCATGGCGGAGAGGGCGGCGGCGGAGGCGATGACGGGACGGGAGATACGCATGCAGACCTTTCGAGGGTCACTGGGGAGCGCCGAGCTCGGACCCGGCCACCGTAACCCACGAATGCACGTCACCCCGAGGCCTTCTCATCATGTGAGAGGGCCTCGGGGTGGACGTGGTCACCGACGACCTACGCGGCCGCCGGGAGTTCGTGGCCTCAGCCGCGACCGTTGGCGACGGTCGGACCGGGGGCCTGGACGGTGCTGGGGGCACCCGCCGCGACGGTCGGGGCGGTCGAGCCGGCGGAGCCGCCCGTGGTCCCGCCACCGGTGGTCGAGCCCGGAAGGGCGGGCAGGAGCGCGGTCGAGCCCGGGGTCGACGACCCGCCGCCCAGCGCGAGTCCCAGCCCGGCCAGGCCGAGCAGGGCGATCCCGGTGAAGGCGAGCCCGGGGGCCAGCGCACCGAGGGAACCGGTGTCGACGGGCGAGGACGAGCCCGGCACCTCGACCTGCGCGACGGTGTTCAGGCCGCCACCCGTGGTGAGGTCGCCACCGGTGGTGGTCTCGCCGTCGGTGGTCGAGCCGGTCTGGCCGCCGGTGTCGAGCAGCGAGCCCAGCGGGCCCAGGCTCTGGGTGTCTAGCCCACCGGTGACCTCGCCGGTGGCCTCTCCTCCGGCGTTCCCCGTCGAGCCCGGCAGGGCCGGTGATCCGGTGTCGGGAGTGGTGGTGTCCCCGTCCGGGGTGCCGCCACCCATGCTGCCGAGGTCGATCTGGCCGTTGGCGTCGCTACCGAACGGCCCGGAGGGGGTCTGACCCGGTGCGTCGGGGTTGGTCTCGCCGGT
>JBKBUP010000060.1:0-13651 GCA_046289795.1 Dietzia sp.
CCCCTGGGGTATCCGCACTGCCATGGGCGCCTGTTTACGGGATCGTGGACGTGCCCACGAGACGACCGCGGCCCGGCCCCCGTCAGGGGACCGGGCCGTGAGGGCGCGGGATGCGCCGGCGGTCAGGCGCCGGGTGTCGGGACGCTGGTCGGCAGTGCGACGGCGCCGGTACCGGAATCGGCCTCGTTCGCTACCGGGGCGGAGCTCGAGGTGGACGCCTCCGCGCCGCTTCCGCTGCTACTGCCCGTGCCGGTATCGCCGGGAGCGACGGTGCCGGTGACGGTGGTGACGGGATTCCCGTCCCCGTCGACGATCACGGTGACCGGAGGCAGGGCCATCTGGCCGCCGAAGACGGAGGTGCACAACGGCTCGGTGAGCGATCCGGTCTGTCCCACCAGGTTCGCCCCCCCGCCGGGACCCGCGACCACGTCGAGCAGGTTCGGGAAGGTCCCCAGAGCGGAGGTGACGAAGTCGAGGACCGCGGTCGGCACACCCGAGAGGCCGAACAACGGATAGAATTTGGCGACCGAACCACCGAGATCGGGCAACTCGCAGGTCGCCTCGGACTCGGGGACGAGGTCTCCGACACTGGTGTCGTCCGCGCTCTCCGTGTCGAGGCTGCCCTCGTCGCCGGAACTCCCGTCTCCGGAACTCCCCGCGCCGGAGCTCCCCGTGTCGCTGTCACCCTCGCCGCTACCGCCCGGCAGACTCCCACCCTCGAGACTGCCGCCCAGCAGACTGCCCGCGTCCAGGCTTCCGAGCTCCGAGCTCGCGGACCCGGAATCTCCGGTCTGAGCGCTGACGACCGGTACGGAGAGAGCGACCGCCATGAGTGCGGCGGCGGAGGCGGTGACGACCCTGCGGGTGGACATGGCGATGGGACCCCTTAGATGGCGACGGACCAGAGTGCGACGGACGCTGTCACGCGCCACCACTGTCCCGTGGCGCCTGCTGTCGACAGGAGGACTGTATCGCGCCGGACCGCCCGCCGTGGGGCCTTCCGCGGTGTGCCCTACCGGTCAGTCGCCGAGGCTGCCGGCGCCCGTGGTGAACAGGCCGAGCAGTGCGGCCGGGGCACTACCCAGAGCTGTCGCACCCGCGGTCTCGGCATCGGCCCCACCTGCGGGCTCGCCGCCCAGGAGCGCGGGTGAGATCGTGCACAGGATCTGCCCGGCCGACCCCAGGTCCTGCATCGAGCCGCTCTCGCCGAGGACCGAGGGGAGCATGCCGACGACGGCGTTGACCAGCATCAGGACCAGGCCGGAGGAGGCGGAGTCGTCGTCTCCGGTGAGGGCCGGCAGGAGGGCGGTCAGCGACGCGCCGTCCATCTCGCCGTCACCGAGGACCGCACACAGGTCGGGCGAGGTGCCCGTCTCGTCGTCGACCCCGGTCAGGAGATCGGACCCGGTCGGGTCGAGGTCGGACCCGTCGGGCTCCACGGCATCGGCCGCCGGGGCGCCGGGAACCGCGGACAGGGTGGGGTCGGGCTGTGCTGTGCCCGTGGGGTCCGTCGAGGCCCCCTCGTCGTCGGCGGCACCGTCCACCCCGGCGTCGTCGCCGGACTCGACGGCGGTGGTGGTCGTGGCCGCCGCACCGGCGCCGGACGCGTCGACCACGGTGACCGTGATCTTCTCGGACTCGGACACGGGGCCGTTGGAGACGGTGACCAGCACGTCGTAGTCGCCCGCACGGGTGGGCGTCCCGGAGATCACCCAGCCGTCCTGGGTGAGGCCGTCGGGCAGGCCCGTGACCTGGACGGTGGTGCCGGCCGGGATCGCTCCACCGGCGGCCTGGGCCACCACGGGCTCGAGGTCGAGGTTCACCGGGACGCCCAGCTCCATCTCCTGGGCGGTCGCATCCTGTCCAGCGGCGTTCTGGGCCAGGAGGATGTCGCCGGCGGCGACCTCGGTCGGCGCGGACACGGCGACGACGGTCCCGCCTCCGACCACGGCGAGCGCGGCCAGGGCGCCACCGAGAGCGAGCGAGCGGGTGCGGGGGGCGGGGCTGTGGGGGCGGCGCTGGAACATGGATTCACCTTGTCGTCCGGGGGGCGGGGCACGACCGGGGCAGCCCAGTCACAATTGCACCTTACGTCACATCAGTCACACGAGCCACAGGTTCGCCCGGGGTGTCGGGGGGTCAATACACTCGTCGGCGGATGCCACGCCCGATGGAAGGACCCCCGTGACCCCACCCCCCGAGATCGCGATCCGGGCACACGGCCTGCGCAAGACCTACTCCCACGCCTCCGTGGAGGTCCGGGCACTCGACAACGTGGACGTGGCGGTGGACAAGGGGCGGTGGACCGCAGTCATGGGCCCCTCCGGGAGCGGCAAGTCCACCCTCATGCACTGCCTGGCCGGACTCGACACCCCGGACCACGGCACGGTGTCGATCGGGTCCACCGAGATCACCCGCCTGGGCGACGCCGGCCGGACGCGCCTGCGCCGCACCCGGGTCGGGTTCGTCTTCCAGTCCTTCAACCTGGTCCCCTCGCTCTCGGTGCGCGAGAACATCGTGCTGCCCGTCCGGATGGCGTTCCGTCGCCCGGACCGCGCTCGGCTCGACTCCCTGGTGGGCGAGCTCGGGATCGGGGACCTGCTCCGCCGACGACCGCACGAGCTCTCGGGCGGTCAGCAGCAGCGCGTGGCCATCGCCCGCGCCCTGTTCCCGCGGCCCGACGTGGTGTTCGCCGACGAGCCCACCGGCAACCTCGACTCCGGGGCGGGCGAGTCCGTGCTCGGCCTGCTCGGGGCGTGCGTCCGCGAGGCCGGCCAGACCGTCGTCATGGTCACCCACGACGCCCACGCCGCCGCGCACACGGACAGGGTGCTGGTCCTGGCCGACGGACGGATCGCCGAGGAGGTCGACTCCCCCACCCCCGACACGATCGACGCCGCGATGCGGGCGCTCACCGCCCGCCGCCCGGCCACGGCGTGAGCCCCCGGCTGGTCCTGGGTCAGCTCCGCGCGCACGCGGGTCGCTACCTCGGCACGATCCTGGCCATCGCCGTGGCCGTGGGGTTCGTCCTGGCCTCGGCGGGCGTGCTGCGCACCATCTCGGCCAGCGCGGACGCCACCTTCGGCATGCGCTACTCCGACACCGCCGTGCTCGTGCAGAACCTCGGCGACCGCACCTCCGCCGGAACCGACGCCACCCGCGAGGAGGCCGCCGAGGCCCAGCGACTTGGACTGGAGGCGATCGCCACCACGCCCGGGGTCCGGGCGCTCACGGTCGACGCCCAGACGTACGTCCGGGTCCGTGCCGAGGGACGGGCCCAACAGATGACGACGGCGACGGCGCTCTCCCCCGACGACGGCCTGCGGTGGCAGCCGCTGGCGTCGGGGCGCCTGCCCGCCGGGCCCGGCGAGGTGGCCGTGCGCGCGGACTCCGATGTCCCGCTGGGCGCCACCTTCGAGGTCCAACCGGCCGGACGGTCCGATCCCGCCCCGGTCACCGTGGTGGGCCTGTTCGACCTCTCGGGCCAGCCGGACCTCACGTCCGCGTTCCCGCTGTACACCGTGGACGAGCAGGTCCAGCAGTGGGCCGCGGCGGGCGCGGGCGGGGACGTGCGGGTGGCCGGGGACGGCTCGGTCCCCGACGCGGCCCTCGCGACAGGGATCGGGGAGCGGCTGGCGGGGATCCCGGGCACCTCGGCGGTCGTGGTCTCCACGGGAACGGCGGAGGCACAGGAGCTCGCGGAGTCGTTCGTCGGCAGCCGCGACGTCTACACCCGGGCCCTGCTGGCGTTCACCGTGCTGGCCGTCGCGGTGGCCGCGCTCGTGATCGGCTCGACCTTCGCGGTGGTGTTCACCGCCCGCGTCCGTGAGACGGCTCTGCTGCGCTGCCTGGGCGCCACCGGCTTCCAACTCCGTCTCTCCGGGGCCGTCGAGGCGCTGGTGGTGGGCGTGCTCGCCACCGCGGCCGGACTGGCGCTGGGCCGGATCGGGGTCTCTGTGGCCTCCCGCGAGGCGCCCCGGCTCGGGGTGACGATCCCGCTGCAGGAGGTCACCGTGCCGCCGACCGCGTACGCGCTCGCCGCCACGGTGGGGGTCGGGGTCACCCTGCTCACCGCCCTGCCCGCGCTGTGGCGGGCCACCTCGGGCAGTCCCCTGGAGGCGCTCCGGCCGGCCGATGTCCGGCCCGACCCGTGGTGGCGGCGGTTCGCGATGGTCCTGGCGGGCGCCGCCGGGGCGTTCGCGGGGTGGACCGGCATGACCTCCGCGGTGGACTCCGGGGCCGTGGTGGAGGCCGGCGCGTGGGGGGTGCTGACGTTCCTCGGGGTCCTGGCCGTGACCGCCGGGGCCCTGCCCACCCTCCTCGGCGCGGTCGGCACGGTCTTCGGTCTGCTCCTGGGTCCGGTCGGTCTGCTCGGCGCCCGCAACACCGCACGCAGCCCCCGCCGCACGGCCGCCACCGCGGCCGCCGTGCTCGTCGGTGTGACGCTCACCGCGACCATGGTCACCGGGATCGCCCTGCTCGGGCCGGCCATCCAGTCGCGGCTGGTCGACCGGGTCCCGCTGGACGTGGCCGTCACCTCACCCGACGGGCTGTTGCCCGGTGGGCTGCCCGAGCGGTTGGCGGGCCTTGACGGGGTGGCGGGATCCCTCGTCGTCGTCGACATGTACGCCGAGGACGATCAGGGCAGGCGCACCGTCCTGCGTGTGGCCGACCCGTCACGGGTCGAGCAGGTGATGCGTCGCGAGGTCACGTTGCCCGGACCGGGCGAGATCGTGCTGCCGGAGTCCTCTCCGGTGGCCGCGGGCGCCCGCGACGGCGACACCGTCCGGTTCACCTTCTTCCCCGACGACGACGGACGGGACCTCGTCGTGCGCCGCTCCGGTGACCAGTGGGCCCTGGCCGAGCCGGGGAGCGTGCCGGCCTGGCCCGTGGCGCGACTTCCGGACGGGTCCCCGTGGCCGGAGGGTGCGGAGGTACCGCGGCAGTTCGTCCCACGTACCGAGCAGTGGCTCCGGATGGACGACGGGCTCGAGGGCGAGCGACTCGAGGCGGCGCTCGACGGAGTGCGTTCCGCGGTGGTGGACGCCGACCCGTCACTGGCCGTCACCGAGACCTTCGCCTCACGCGAGCAGATCGCGGGCTCCGTCCGAACCGTACTCACGTCCAGTTCGCTACTGCTCGCGGTGGCGGTGGCGCTGGCGCTGGTCGGCGTGGCCAACACCCTCACGCTCGCGATCCGTGAGCGGACGCGTGAGATCGGTCTCCTCCGCGGCGTGGGGGTCACCCGCACTGGCGTGTGGCTGATGCTCGTCCTGGAGACCGCCCTCGTGGCGGCGAGCGCCTCGGCGCTCGGAGTGGTCCTGGGAGCGGCGTTCGGCGGCCACGGTGCTGCCGCCCTGGTGGGTACCGGGACAGCCGGTAACATCGCCCTCCCGGTGACCGATCTGATCATGGTGGGAGCCGGCGGTGTCGTGGCCGCCGTCCTCGCCGCGGCCGTGGCCTCACTCGGTGCGGTCCGGGCGCGAGCCGCCGGGATCTGACCCCGGGGGACGCGCTCTCCGCATCTCCTACCGGTAGCCATCCTTTGACAGAACTGAGACACTATCGTTATGCAAACTCGGGTGCTCCTGTCCGTCGGCGCGATCGCGCTGGTCGCGGCGTCGTGCGCACAGCCGGATCCGCAGGTCCTCTCCGAAGCTCCGCGGTCCGCCACTGCCACCGAACTGACCACGTCGGCCGAGCCGACCGAACGCGAATCCCAGCCGGGTCGGTTCATCGCCCGGTGCGCGACCGAGGCCGACGGCGGCACACCGGGGATGACCTTCTTCACGGACGGCTCCCAGAGTGTCACCGACCACTGCCTCAGCCGCTACTACATCGGGGTACAGCCCGCCCCGGGCGCGTTGTACGTCGCCGACGAGGACGCGGGCAGTTGGGCCCCGACCCGCCAGCCCGAGGGAGAGGCCACGACCGATCAGTGGACTCCCGCCCAGCCGCGGACGGACGTCGGGGTGCAGGATCCGTGGCTCGACGACCTCGACGCTGACACCCCCGTTGCCACCGAGCCCACCGAGGGTCCCGGCGAGCCGGGCGACGGAACCACCGAGGAGACCACTCCGGGCACCCCGGTGACCCCGACGGAGGGCACGACGCCCCCCACCACCTCGCCCACCACCACCTCGCCCACCACGCCGGGCGGTACGGCGCCCACCACCCCGGGCGACGTCGAGGCGACGGCCCCGGGAGCGGTCGACGAGTCCACTCCCGGGTCCACGGAGCCGGCCCCGTCCGCGGTGCCGACCGGCACCGGGGCACCCGAGCCCGCTCTCCCGGCGCCGCAGGCCTCGGTCCTGCCGCCGTTCGGGTGGGGTTCGCACGGACCGGACGGTTCGCACGGCTCGGCACGACTCCCGGCCCTGCCCTGGCCCGCTCCGCCCCTCTCGGGCGGCGCGACCAGCTAGGTCGGGTCAGACCGCGGCGCCGCCGTCCGGCTCAGGCCGTCGCCGCCTGTTCAGCCGTCGCCGCCGGGTTCAGGCCGTCGCGGTCAGGCCTCGTCCATCCGACGACGCAGATCCTCGCGCTTGACCCGCCGCTCGGAGTCGACGGCGGAGATGTCGGAGTTGATCTCCGCGCGCAGACGGGTGAACAGGATCATCGACAGCGGGAGCGCGACGACCACTGAGAGGATCGCCGCGACGAGCACCGGCACGTCCACGTCGACGAGGCGGCCGATCCCGATGACGACCAGGGTCAGCGCCACGACCATCAGCAGTCTCAAGACGGTGTAGAACATCATGTTGCGGGCCAGGCGCGCCCCGGGCTTGGTTCCGGTCGGCGCCTGCGCCGGGGTTGCTGACTCGTCTCGCTCGCTCATGAACACCAGGATACGTATCGTGGTGTGAAGGAGGTTCGAGTGATCTGGCTGTTCGCACTCATCGGTGTGGTGACCGTGGCAATCCTGCTGTGGCGGGCTTTCGGGCCCGGCTCACGGCCGGCCCCGCCGCGCGTTATCGCTCCGGACGACGACCCTGATTTCCTACGGGATCTCGACGGGCGTAAACCCCTGGACCCCTAGCGGGCCAGGAGATCGACGATCGAGTCGACCGCGTCGCTGATCTGTGCCCCGGTCCGGTCGAAGACCTCGGGCTCGCGGCCGATCGGGTCCTCGATGTCCCACGCCGGGTCGTCCGTGTCCACGCCCAGTCGGGCCCGCGCGAGGCCCGCCACGGTCACCGATCCGTCGGCGTCCGCCAGGTGGGCCGCCTCCAGCAGCGTGTACGTCTTCTTCCACAGCAGTGGCGCCATCTCCTGCACGGCGTCGCGATGGGCGCGGGTCGCCGTGAGGACCAGGTCGTGGCCTCCGAGCAGGCGAGGAGAGATCAGCCGGGAGGCGAAGCCCTCGGCGCTTCCACCGTAGGCCTCGAGCACCCGGCGGGTCTCGCGGTGGATCTCCACACCGTTGACCGCCCTCGTCCCCGCGGAGTCCACGACCACGTCGAGTCCCGCCTCGGCGGCCCGCACGGAGAGCAGTCGCTCGGCCAGCGGCGACCGACACATGTTGCCGGTACAGACCGTCATCACCGAGATCGCCATGGCGCAGATCCTAGTAGGAGGCCCTCGCGCCGAGGGCTCGGCAGGGCACCGTGCCGAGCCGTCGGCCGCGCGTCACTCGCCGCGCCAGTGCGGGGTGCGCTTGTCCAGGAACGCGGTCATGCCCTCCTGGGCATCGCAGGTGACCGCGTTGGTGGCCATGGTCTCCGCCATGTCGCGGTACGCCTCCTCCTGCGGGAGGTCGATCTGCCGATAGAAGGCCTGCTTGCCGATCTCCAGGGTCAGCGGGCTGGCGTCGGCGATCCGGGTGGCCAGCTCGTCGACCCGGGCCCGGAGCCGGTCGGCCGGCACGGCCTCGTTGACCAGGCCCCACTCGACCGCGGTGGCGGCGTCGATCGTCTCGCCGGTCAGCAGCATCTGCAGCGCGCGCTTGCGACCGATGTTGCGGGAGACGGCGACCATCGGGGTGGAGCAGAACAACCCGATCTTGACGCCGGGGGTGCCGAAGCGCGCGGAGTCGACGGCCACCGCGAGATCGCAGGTCGCCACGAGCTGACAACCGGCGGCGATGGCGTGGCCCTGCACCTCCGCGATCACGGGCTGGCGGATGGCCTGGATCGATTCCATGAGCTCGACGCAGGTGTCGAAGACCTCGCGCTCCTGATCGAGGGTGCGGTCGATCATCTCGCCGATCTCGTGCCCGGCGGACAGCGCCGGACCCGACCCCGTGACCACCACGACGCCGCACGACGGGTCGTCGCCGAGGTCGCGGATAGCTGCCGTGGCCTCGCGCATCATCTGCATCGAGAGCGGGTTGCGGCGCTCGGGGCGGTCGAGGGTCACGCGCGCGATCGGGCCGCTGCGCTCGACGAGGACGTAGGGGGTGCTCACTGGGGCCTCCGGGAGGGACGGGAGTGCGTGCCCCCCGTTGTACCCCGCCGGACGGGTCCGCGACGCGGGAGTCGAGGCCGACGCCCCCGATGGAGGTCGGGGTTACCGCGCCCGGGGTTACCGAGCCGGGGCCGGGTGCTCGCCGCCGCACCACTTCTCGGCGGGCACGGCGTCCTTGACGTCATCGATGTGCTGACCACAGCCGTCCCAGGTGGTCTTGCCGCAGACGGTGCAGGTGACGGGGTAACACATGGCGTCCTCCTTCGAGGGGGTTGTCGGCCCGACGGTGCGTCGTCCGATACCCCCTAGGGTATGTCAGTCGGCGCTCGGGCGCCACTCGTCGTCGACACGGGTGGTGGCGTCGCGCAGATGCTCCACATGCGCCACGCAGTCCTCCCACCGTGGCAGACGGCCCGCGGCCGCGACGTCCAGCAGGCTCGGGGCGTCACGGTCCTTCTCGCTCATCACGTGCGTGATCGGGGTGCCGTCGAGGGCCACGGAGGGCCAGTCGATCGCGATGTGGGAATCGAACGCGTCCACCGCGTGCTCGGCGCCCGGCCGCCACCCCTCCGAGCACAGGTACATGACCGTGGACTGCGGCTCCAGCGAGAGGAATCCGTGGGCCACGCCCTCGGGGACGTAGATCGCCCGCTGGTCACTCGAGTCGAGGATCACCCCCGACCACTCGCCGAAGGTCGGCGAACCCACCCTCACGTCCACCACCACGTCGAACACCGACCCCGACGGACACAGCACGTACTTGGCCTGGCCCGGCGGGACGTCGGCGTAGTGCAGGCCGCGCAACACACCCTCGCCCGAGACCGAGACGTTGACCTGCGCGAGGTCGAAGCGGTGCCCGGTCAGTCGGCGGAAGGCCGGGTCGGTGAACGCCTCGTGGAAGACCCCGCGGTCGTCGGAGATCCGACGGGGGGTGATCTCCCACGCCCCCGTCACGCTCAGCTCGCGTAGCTGCACCGGCGGTCCCGCCTTCCTGGTCACCTGACTCCTGATCCCGCCCACCCTAGCGGGACACGTCGGGGCCGCCCACGCGCGTCAACCCCTCATGGCGCCGACGATCTGCCCGGCCGACCACTCGCCGATCAGCAGGCAGTCCATGGCGGAGTCGTGCAGGCCCGCGTCCTCGCGCCAGCCGGTCACGACGAACTGGAAGACATAGGTCGCCTCGTCGTCGCTCCATCCCACGATCAGACTCGAGGTGGCCATCTCGCCGGGCTCGGCCGTATAGGTGCCCCTGATGAAGCGGTAGACGCTGCGCACGGCACCCGCGTCCTCGTCACCCTCCCCCGCGACCTCCTCCAGCAACGTCCAGTCCGAGAGCACCTCGGCGGTGGCGACGATCTTGGACACCGCGTCGTCGGTGGACATCGCCGGCGCGACGCGAGCGCAGGTGGCCACGGCGTTGGGCGAGAAGCCGTCGCGGTGCGCGCCCGGGTCCACGTAGATCACCGCGGACGGCTCGGGCGACTCGATTCGCTGCCACGGCGGGTTGTCCACCCAGGTCAGCGGTTGCGCTGCCACCGCCATCGGCGGGCTCGCCTCGAGCGAGCGACCGGTCGAGGCACAGAACTCCTGGATCGAGGTCATGTCAGCCCTGCAGTCCGGCGCCGACGATGTGGGCCCCGCCGTCCACGACGATCGTCTGCCCGGTGATCCAGTGGGCGTCGTCGGAGAGCAGGAACGACACGGGACCGGCGATGTCGTCGGGCACCCCCAGGCGGCCCGCGGGCAACGCGGCGGACATCTGCTCCTCGCGGCCGGTGTACAGCGCCTCGGCGAAGCGGGTCTTGACCACGCCCGGTGCCACGGCGTTGACGCGCACCGAGGGGCCGACCTCCACGGCGAGTTCCTGCGTCAGTCGCATGACCAGTGCCTTGGTGGCGCCGTACCAGCCGATGCCGGGCGAGGGCGCCAGACCGGCGATCGAGGCCACGTTGACCACGGCACCGCCCCGCCCTCCGAGCCCCGAGTGGTAGACCTTCTGCGTCCAGGCCAGGGTGCCGAGGGCGTTGACCTCTGTGATCTTGCGTGCGGCGGCCAGGTCCACGTCGATCGTCCGGCCGAACACGGGGTTGATGCCGGTGTTGTTGACCAGCAGGTCCACGGGCCCGAAGGCCTCCTCGGCCCGGGCCACCACCTCGCGCTGGTGGTCCTCGTCGTCGGCCTTGCCCGCCACCGCGAGCACCCGATCCGGCGCGCCGAGCTCGGCGACCGCCTCGTCGAGACCCTCCTGTCCGCGGGCGGTGATCACCACGGACGCCCCCTCGGACAGCAGGCGCCGCGCGATGCCCAGACCGATCCCGCGGCTGGCGCCGGTGACGAGTGCGGTCCTACCGGCGAAGCGGTCGGGGACGACGGGACCGGTGCGGGGGGCGGGAAGGGGGGAAGTGCTCACGTGGCGTCTCCTGATGCGAGTCGGGGCTCCGAGGGTGTGTGGTCCCAGCCTAGAGGCCGTGTCCCCGTCCTACGTTCGCGGGATTTTCTCAGCCCGCTGCCAGGGAATACCGGCCGACCGGCGGGACGGGAGTTACAGTCGTCAGGAACCATCCGGCCGTCGCGCACGGCGCAGCTACCCCAGGGCGTGCCCATGTCACCACTTGCTCCACGCGGTGCCGCGGATACCCCCGTGTGCTCGATCCTCGACATCCCCGGCCCCCGCTGGTTCCAGCCGGGAGACCCCATCTGGCGTGTCCACGGAGACGCGGCCACCCCGATCGGCGTCACCACCGGACTACTCATGCTGGCCGCCAACCCGGCCTTCGCGGCCGCGTTCGCCGCCGCGGACGCGGTCGAGCATCCCTGGTCGGCGGACGACTACCTGCACGATCTCATCGAGATCACCACGTTCGGCACGGTCGACGACGCGATGGTGACCATCGAGAACTCGCACCGCGACCGGGCCTCCTTCTCCGGCACCACCGAGCACGGCGAGTACTTCTACGGTTCGGACCCGGAGCTCGTGGAGTGGGCACACGCCGCCACCACGTGGGCCCTGCTCGCCGCCTATCAGCGCTTCGCCGCGCGGCCGCTCACCCCGGCCGAGTCCGATCGCTACGTCAGCCAGGCCGCCGGGATAGCGCACCTGCAGGGCTGTCGGGTCTCCCCCGTGACGGTCCGCGAACTCGAACAGTTGCTCCGCTCCTCCCGCGATCGCGCGCGTGCGACCTCGGCGGGCCGACGGGCCGCGTCGCGGCTGCGCGAGACGGCGCGCGCGTGCAAGGGCGTCGTGGACACCTCCGTCACGGCCCACCGCTCGTGCGTGACGGTGGTCCACGCCGCCGCCAGCCTGGTCCCCTCCGACGTACGTCGGGCCCTCGACCTGCCGCACCGACCCATGGACCGCGCGGCCGTCTTCGGCCGGATCACCAGGGCGCACGAGGGTCTGGGGGCCCCGATGCTGACCACCCGCGCGCCGATCGCCGCGCCGTCCGCCATGCGTTCCCGACCCGCCTGACACCCGCCTGACCCGCCGCGCTGTCCCCGGTGGCCGCTACCAGTGGCCGTTGACGCGGCCCTTGACGAACCCCGCGATCTCCCAGACCAGGTGCACCGGAAGCATCGGCCAGTCGATGCGCTCGATCGGCGTCATCCGCACGTCCACTCCGGTCCCCGACCGCATCCACCGACCGGCCCGCAGGGTGTGGGGACGATTGGTGACGACGAGGACACGCTCCCAGCCCCGAGCCCGCGCTATCGACGCGACCGACTGAGCCTCACCCCACGTGGTTCGCGGCTCCGGGGAGAAGCACACCACCTCCGCGCCGTCCGGGCGGCCCGCGCCGGTACACAGCCGGCGCGCGACGCGTTCGGAGTCGCCGCCGGGATTGCTCACGAACAGAGTGTCGGCGTAGCCGGACTCCACCAGCTCGCGGGCATAGGCGTGCCGGCCGTCATCGGCGCCGGCGAGCATCACCACCGCGTCGGCGGTCACGGGCGCCTCCGCGCGGGGCTGCAGCAGGAACGCGCCCCAGGCGGTGAGTGCGAGGGCGGCGGTGATGCCGATCGCACCTGCTGAGAGGGCTGCGCGGCGGAGGTGTGTACCGAAGCGTGGACGGGTCATGCGCGCAGGGTCGCCGGCCGCCTCACCGGTCACGGCCGCCGCGCACGGCCCATGCGTGCTCGGCGATCGCGCTCGTGAGGTCGGCCCGCCAGTCCGGTAGCGGTGAGAGTCCCGCCGCCTGCCACGAGGCATCGGACAGCACGGAGAAGGCCGGCCTCGGTGCAGGGCGTGGGAACTCGTCTGAACTGCAGGGGCGGACCCGCTCCGGATCGGCGCCGTACCGGCTGAACACCGCGCGGGCGAGCTCGCACCACGTCGCACGCCCGCCTCCGGCCGCGTGCAGGGTGAGCCCTCGGGTATCGACCCGACCGGCCTTCTCGGCGGCCAGCATCTCCACCAGACCGCCGGCGAGGGCCTGCGTGAAGGTGGGCGAGCCCCATTGGTCGTCAACCACGTTGAGCTCGTCTCGTTCGCCCTCCAGTCGGACCATGGTCGCCACGAAGTCGCTGCCGGACAGGCCCAGCAACTCGCGAGACGGGCCGGTGTAGAGCCACGCGGTACGGATGATGGTCGCCTCCGGGTGCGATGCCAGCACAGCATGCTCCCCCGCCAGCTTGGTTCGCCCGTACGCCGTCGTGGGGGCGGTGGGGTCCGTGGGTTCCAGCGCCGGAGCGGTGGCCGGGTCACCTCCTCCGGGGATCTCGCCGGAGAAGACGTAATCGGTGCTGATGTGGACCAGCCGGATTCCGCGGTCCCGGCACGCCGCGGCAAGCGCCTCGGCACCGTCGGTGTTGATCGCCCGGGCCCCCACCTCGTCGGCCTCGGCGCCGTCGACATCGGTATACGCTGCCGCGTTGACGACCACCTCGGGCGCATAGCGGTCCAGGGCGGCCGAAATCGCCGCGGGATCGGTGATGTCCAGCTCGTCGCGGCCCGGGGCGTCGGCGATCCCGGAGAGCGCGTGCCCGAGCTGTCCGCGGCCGCCGGTGACGAGGATTCGCGGCAGCCCGGCGGGGCGCAAGGGCTCGCCCGCCCCCTCTGCAACCGCTCCTGCCGAGGGCAGCCCCCCAGCGCCCGGGGGCACCCGGGGGTGGCTCGAGGGGGGGGGGGGGGTTGTGGGGTGGTCCGGGCGGGGGGGGGGGCCGGCGGCCCCCCACGGCCGCGCTCTACTCGGACCGCGGCTGGCACGTCGTCGCCGCCGACCTCACCGCGCCCCCCGGTGGCCCGGGG
>JBKBUP010000061.1:0-13319 GCA_046289795.1 Dietzia sp.
ACCTACATCTATCCGCCCACACCGTCCATGCGGATCATCTCGGACATCTTCGCCTACACCTCACGCAAGATGCCCCGGTTCAACTCCATCTCGATCTCCGGATACCACATCCAGGAGGCCGGCGCGACGGCGGATCTGGAGCTGGCGTACACGCTCGCGGATGGTGTCGAGTACCTGCGCGCCGGGTTGGACGCCGGGCTGGAGATCGACAAGTTCGCCCCGCGGTTGTCCTTCTTCTGGGCCATCGGGATGAACTTCTCGATGGAGATCGCCAAGCTGCGGGCGGGCCGCCTGCTCTGGAGCGAACTGGTGGAGAAGTTCGGTCCGCAGAGCGAGAAGTCCAAGTCGCTGCGTACCCACTCGCAGACCTCCGGGTGGTCACTGACAGCCCAGGACGTGTTCAACAACGTGGCCCGCACGTGCATCGAGGCCATGGCCTCGACGCAGGGCCATACGCAGTCGTTGCACACCAACGCCCTGGACGAGGCGCTGGCACTGCCCACCGACTTCTCGGCGCGCATCGCGCGTAACACCCAGCTCCTGCTCCAGCAGGAGTCCGCGACGACCCGCCCGATCGACCCGTGGGCCGGTTCGTACTACATCGAGTGGCTCACCGCACAGCTCGCCGACAAGGCCCGGCTCCACCTCATCGAGATCGAGGAGGCCGGAGGCATGGCACAGGCGATCGGCGAGGGGATCCCCAAGCTCCGCATCGAGGAGGCCGCGGCCCGCACCCAGGCGCGTATCGACTCCGGGCGTCAGCCGGTGATCGGGGTCAACAAGTACGTCGTCACCGAGGACCAGGAGATCGAGGTCCTCAAGGTCGAGAACTCGCGCGTGCGCACCGAACAGCTGGCCAAGCTGGACAAGCTCAGGGCAGAGCGCGACGAGGCCGCCTGTCAGGCAGCCCTGGACAGGCTCACCGAATCGGCGTCCGGCGGGGTCGGGAGCGACATGGAGAGCAACCTCATGGCGCTGGCCATCGACGCCGCCCGCGCCCACGCGACCATCGGAGAGATCTCCGACGCGCTCGAGAAGGTCTACGGTCGTCACAAGGCGGAGATCAAGACCCTGTCCGGCGTGTACCGGCAGGAGGTCTCCAAGGAGGGCGCCGTGGACAACGTCACCAAGGCGATGAAGATGGCCGAGGAGTTCTCCGAGCAGGAGGGTCGCCGACCCCGCATCCTGTTGGCCAAGATGGGCCAGGACGGCCACGACCGCGGTCAGAAGGTCGTGGGTACCGCGTTCGCCGATCTCGGCTTCGACGTGGACATGGGTCCTTTGTTCCAGACACCGGAAGAGGTCGCCCAGCAGGCCGCGGACGCCGATGTCCACGTGGTGGGAGTGTCCTCGCTGGCCGCCGGTCACCTCACCCTGGTCCCGGCTCTGCGCGAGGCGCTCGCCGCAGTGGGCCGTGGGGACATCATGGTCACCGTGGGCGGCGTCATCCCGCCCGGCGACTTCCAGGAGCTCTACGACGCCGGGGCCGCCGCCATCTATCCTCCCGGCACCGTGATCTCGGACGCGGCGATCGAGCTGCTCGGGGCACTCGCCGACGAGCTCGGACACGAGTTGGCCTCTGCCGGTTCCACGACCACGGGCTCTACATCCGCGGACTCGGCGTCGGCCCGGCCCGGCGAGGGGGCAGGGGCGGGGGCGGAGTCCTGAACCGCCTCGGCTCAGGTCCCGATCCGGCGGGGTCGGGCAACCTCTCGGGGAGCCTGTCGACCACTCTCGGCACCGGTGGGGTGAGCGGCCCGGTCCCCTCCGCGACGGGGCCCAGGCCGCGTCGGGAGATCGACGTGGAGTCGCTCCTGGAGGGCGTACTCACCGACAACCGTCCCGTCCTCGCCCGGGCCATCACCCTGCTCGAGTCCACCAATCCCGCGCACCGCGAGAAGGCGCAGGAGCTACTGCTCGGCGCGCTCCCGCACGCCGGCGGGGCGTTGCGCATCGGCATCACCGGGGTACCGGGCGTGGGCAAGTCCACGTTCATCGAGTCGTTCGGTCTGTATCTGGTGGAGAAGGGGCACAAGGTCGCGGTTCTCGCCGTCGACCCGTCCTCCACCCGCACCGGCGGGTCGATCCTCGGTGACAAGACCCGGATGGCCACGCTCTCCACGGAACCCCGCGCCTACATCCGGCCCTCGCCGACCTCCGGCACGCTCGGAGGGGTGGCAAAGGCGACCCGCGAGACGATGGTCCTGCTCGAGGCCGCGGGATTCGACGTGATCCTGGTCGAGACCGTGGGGGTGGGCCAGTCCGAGGTCACCGTCGCGGGGATGGTCGACTGCTTCACGTTCCTCACCCTCGCCCGCACCGGAGACCAGCTCCAGGGAATCAAGAAGGGCGTGCTGGAGCTGGCGGACGTGGTCGCCGTCAACAAGGCCGACGGCCCCCACGTCAAGGACGCCAGTCGCGCTGCCCGCGAGCTCGGCGCGGCGCTGCGGCTCGTGCGACCGGCGGATTCGTCATGGAAGGTCCCCGTCCTGACGATGTCGGGACTCGAGGGCGAAGGGCTGGACGACTTCTGGGACGCCGTCCGGTCCCACCAGGACACCATGGAGGAGATCGGCGAGGTCGAGGCCCGTCGGGCCCGTCAGCAGGTCGAGTGGACCCGGTCGATGGTGCACGACACCCTCATGGCGAGACTCGCGGCCGACCCCGAAGTGCGGCGGGTCGCGCCCGACGTCGAGAGACGTGTCCGCGAGGGCACCCTCACGGCGGCCCTCGCGGCCCAGGCGATCATCGACGCCTTCGACAGCTGACGCGCCGACTCGTCGGGGAGCGCGTCAGGCGCCCCACCACCTGCGGACCAGGTACTCGCGCTCGGAGGCGTTCTCCGTGAGCTGGTGGGCACGCGCCCAGGCCCGGCGGGCCTCGTCACCGCGCCCGAGTTCCTCGAGCGTCGTCGCCCGCGCCTCGTGGAACGGGTGGTGCCGCTCCAGCACCGCCTCTCCGGCGAGGGCGTCGAGCTGCTGCAGTCCGGTCTCCGGTCCGTCGCGGCGTCCGACGGCCACTGCACGCGCCATCCGGACGACGGGTCCGGGTGCGAGAGCGAGGAGGAGGTCGTACAGCACCACGATCTGTGCCCAATCGGTCGACTCGACGTCTCGCGACTCCGCGTGGACCGCGGCGATCGACGCCTGGACCGAGTAGGGCCCCGGCCCGCCGGCCGCGGCCTCCATCGCCAGGCCCAGCCCCTCATCCGACAGGAGACGGTCCCACCGGTCCCTGTCCTGTTCGCGCAGTGGGACGGGTAGGCCCTCGTCGTCGACCCTGGCCGGCGCGCGTGCCTCGGTGAGCAGGAGGAGAGCGAGCAGACCCGTCGCCTCCGGCTGCCCCGGCACGAGCCTGTGCACGATCCGGGCGAGGCGGATCGCCTCCGTCGTGAGGTCCACGCGCAGGTGGCCGTCACCGGTGGACGCGGCGTACCCCTCGGTGAAGATCAGGTAGATCACCGCGAGCACCGCGGGCAGTCGCGCCGGCAGTTCGTCCGGGCCGGGGGTGCGGATCGGGATCCGGGTGACCCGGAGGCGTTTCTTCGCCCGGACGAGGCGTTGCTGCACCGTCGTCACCGGGAGGAGGAAGGCATGGGCGATCTCCATTGTCGTCAGCCCGCCGAGGTATCGCAGGATGAGCGCCACCTGCTCGTCGGTCCTGAGCGTGGGATGGCAGCACGCGAAGAACAGCTCGAGCCTGTCGTCGGGGATGTCGTCCGGTTCCACGACCGCACGGACCGGCGGCGCGGACGTTCGTCGGTCCTCCTCGACCCGGAGACGCGCGAGACGCTCGGTGAGCGCCTTCTCGCGCCGGAGCCGGTCGATCGCCTTGCGGGTGGCGGTGGTCGTGAGCCACGCGAGGGGGGAGTCCGGCACCCCGGTACGAGGCCAGGTCTCGATCGCCGCTTCGAGTGCGTCCTGGGCCGCGTCCTCCGCGAGATCCAGATCCCCGAAGCGTGACGCCAGCGTGGCGAGGAGGCGCGAATGCTCCTCGCGCCGCAGTGCGGCGAGCACGTCCGACGCCGCCGGGCCCGGGGCGGTCACGGGGTCACCCCCGCGGCGCCCCGGACCCGTCGGTCCGGCATCAGAACTCCAGCATCGCGCGGACCTCGACCCGTCCGCCCCTGGCGCCGGGGCACTTGGCGGCCCAGGCCAGCGCCTCGTCGATGTCCGCCACGTCGATGACGATCGTGCCGCCGACGAACTCCCTGCTCTCCGCGTACGGACCGGACGTGACGACGGCGTCCGTCCCGCCCGCGGGGATCCTGACCGTGACGCCGGTCTCGGGATCCTCCAGAGCGAAACCACCAGCGAGGACGCCGGCCTTCTCCAGCTCGGCGTCGAAGGCCATGAACTCCTCGACGCCGGGGCCTTCCTCCTCGCCGCAGCGCACGTCCTCGAGGTTGGCCATAAGCAGCAGTACGTATTTCATGTCGATCTCCTGACTGTGAGTGGTGGATGCCGGCCGCGGTGAAGTGCGCCGACACCTCCATGACGAACGGGCGCCGGGAGATCGACAGGTTCGCAGAATAATTCTCCGCGCACTCCGGATTCCGCTCCCGGGCACACGGGGCTCACAGGCCTCAGCCGTCGGATGCACACTCTGCAGACTCACCCACACGCGACATTTCGTCTGTGAATGGCCACCACGCGTGTGGATTCAGACGTGAGACGACCGAGGAGGCGGTAGAGGTCGACGCCCAGCCCGCCGACGCTCGGGCTCAGTACCGATCGTCCGGCACCCGGCGGCTTCGGGAGCGCATCGCGAACAACAGACCGATCACGAAGAGCACCACACCGGCCACGATGAGGATCACCGCGAGGGTGTTCGAGTCGATACCCGGAATGTTGACCTCGACCGCGTACATGAGTATCGCGCCGATCACCACAAGGACCACTCCGCCGCCGATGTAACCCATCGCTCTTCTCCTTCGTCGTGACCGCGCGCCTGTCCGCGGTCGTGCGCTCACCCTACGAGACCTCGGCGCCGAATTCAGGCGTGCGGAGAGAGGAGCTTTCGCGCCGGTTCCTCGATGAACCGGTAACTGGCCGCGCCCACGGCGATCGAACCGGCCACGGTCACGGGCCAGATCACGCCCATCCGCCGGGTCCACAGCGAGGTGCGGGTGAGCGGAAACGCGAAATGCAGCACGATCAGGTGCCAGAGGAAGATCCCGTACGACCAGCGGCCGATCGCCTGCAGGGGTGCCGACTCCAGGACTCGGAAGCGCGTGCCCGCCGGGGCCAGGACGACCGGCCCGAGGAAGAAGAACGCCATCGCCGCGGTGAGCCCGTTGCGCGCGGCGTACTCGCGGCCGCTCGGATGACGGAAGCCCTCGGAGAACCAGCGGGTCGACGTGGTGGCGAGTAGCGCCCCTGCGCCAGCCGTCCACCAACCCCACCTCGCGTAGGAAGCCCGGCTCAGTCGGGCGAGCAGTCCCGGGCGGGCGGTGGCCAGCTCGGCCAGCAGCATCCCGGAGGCGAACCAGGCGGAGAACGCCGGCGGCAGGATCTGGACGTTGACGCCCCTGGGCAGGAGCCGGAGGCGCTGCCAGGGGACCAGCGGGAACAGCAGGCCGGAGAGCCCGAAGGCGCCGACGGCGGGCAGCCGCCATCGGGCCCTGTCACCCCGCAGGTTCTTCATCCCGGTCCACAGCGTCGGGAGCGCCAGGTAGTAGGCCATCTCGACCGCGAGTGACCAGGCGTGCGTGAGCCCGGAGACGAGGAACTTCCGCTGGTAGATCTGCGTCAGGGTGAGGTTGCGCAGCCAGACCACGGGGCCGTTGATCCGGTTCTGGGGTAGGAGCACCATAGCGACGGCGACGAGCACTGCGTACGCGGGCATGATCCGCACGAGCCGGGCCCGCAGGTAGGGGATCACCGCGCGGGCCGTTCCCGGCCGGTCGCGGCGGGCGTGGTCGGAGTGTGCCCGCCACAGCAGGAAGCCGGTCTTGGCGAAGAACACCGCGACCAGCATGTCCAGACGACCGTAGAGGCGGCGCACCGGCGTCCCGTAGGACATCCGGGTCACGAACGCGACGTGGGTGGTGATGATGCCGATCGCCGCGAGGCCGCGAAGACCCTCGAGTGCCGGGATGTGACCGCTAGCACCGGCGAGCTGGCGGGTAGCCGAGGACACCCCCGCGTCGGCCGCACCCGGATTGTTCATCCCCCCGCTCGACGCCGTACCCGCGGGCGCACCCGCCGATGAGGCCGCACCGGATCCCGCCGCCGGCACCGCGACCTCGGCCTGCTGCCGGATCCGCCGTCGCACGGTCTCGCGCGCCGTCGTCACGGCGTTCCTCATGGTGGCCACCACGGGCTCGGCCTCGCCGGCGGCCACCCCCGAGCGACGTGCCGAGACCCCGGCGACGACCGATCCACCCGCGACGACGATCAGGGCGGCAGCGACAGACCTCATGGACTCTCCCGGGCGTGAAGTGGGACGACAGCGAGGTCCGGGCGCCTCCACGGGCCTCCCGGAACATCCGGAGGAGCCTAACACCGGTTCTAGTCCCGCCCCTCGTCCACCCGCGTCCCGGGGCCGGCGTCGGCGTCGGCGAGCGCTGGTCGGTGGTCGGGCGTCGCTGTCTCTCGTAGGGTGACACCACCCGTCCCCCGATCGGATAGCCATGACCAACACCCCCGTGGACCCCGCGTCCGACGCCTCGGACGATCGCACCCTCGAGGCCGTGGACATCCTCGTCATAGGCGGTGGTCCGGCAGGGCTCTCCGCGGCCACATGGGTCGGCCGGTACCAGCGCTCCACTCTCCTCGTCGATGCCGGGTGCCAACGCAACCTCGCCGCCGAGAGGATCCACGGCATGCTCGGCACCGGGCCGTCCACACCGGACGAGTTCTATGCCGCGGTCAACGAGGGCCTCGGTGAGTACCCGACCGTTCGCCGTCTCGACGGCGTCGTCACCGATCTGGTCAAGGAAGCCGATGACCGGTTCGTCGCTCGTATCGCTCCACTCCCCGCCAAGGACGACGACGGCGCCGGCGACGACCACGACGGCCACGTCATGGTCACCGCCAAACGGATCATCATCGCCACCGGCGTGCGCGACCGACTGCCCGCAATAGAGGGGATCGACCAGCACTACGGGGTCGACGTTCACCACTGTCCCGCCTGTGACGGACTCACAGCCGCGGGCCAGCGGATCATCGTGCTCGGCGTGGGCGCACATGTGCCCGCGTACGCGTCCGAACTACTGGACTGGGCGTCGGAGGTCGTGATCATCACCGAGAGCGACTCAGACCCGGCCTTCGACGACGATCAGCGCGCCGCCTGCGCCGAGCACGATGTCGAGGTGATCGACGGCGTCGCCCGGGAACTGGTCGGTGGACCCGGCGCACTGGAGGGCGTGCGCCTGGCCGACGGAAGGGTGATCGCGGGATCGAAGGTGTTCTTCTCCTACGCGCACCACCCGACGAACGAACTCGCGAAGTCACTGGGCTGCGAGGTGAACGACGAGGGCGGTCTCACCGTCAACTCGATGCAACTGACCAGTGTCGACGGGGTGTACGCCGCCGGCGACATCGTGACCGGACTGCAACTCGTCCCGATCGCCGTCGGCACCGGCGCCGCGGCGGGCGTGGCGTGCGCGACCTCGTTGCGCGGGCACTCCACCGCAGCAGGTGTTCCCGACCCGGCGCCGCCGACTCGGACCTTCACCCGGCCGACACCCTGACTCAGCCCGGCGGGCCCGCCAGCGAGACGATCGCCGCGCAGATCTCGTCGAGCACGGCGGCCACCCCGCCGGGCACCAGCACGTCGGACGCGATCAGAGCATTGTGGACGCGACCGCGGTGGCCCCGCACGTCCGCGACGGTCATCCCGCGCGTGTGCTCTCCCGCGCACTCCACCCTCAGGTGCGCCGGCGACGAGACCACCGCGTCGGGGCGCAGGGCCAGCCACGCCACGAACGGGTCGTGGACCTGGGCCAGGTAGCCCTCGCCCACGGACTCGTGGAACTCGAAGTAGAAACGAAGCGCGTCCACCAGATGCCGGGTCAGCGGGGAGTCGGAGGCCGCCAGGAGACGCTCGGAGTGTTCGGGCGTCCACACCGCGCGCTCGGTCAGATCGAGTCCACACCACAGCACGGGCGCCACGGCGGGGTCGGCGGCCCGGGCCGTCTCCCACGCCAGACACACCCGGTCCGCGGCCTCGGGGTCGACGTCGACGTTCCATTCGCTGACCGGCGTGGTGTTGCCCGGATGTCCACGGAACGTCCCGCCCATCACCACCAGCCCGGCCAACAGGGTCGGCAGCGCGGGGTCGAGGGCGACGGCGTGGGCCAGCGTTGACGAGGGGCCGGTCACGATCCCCACCAGTTCACCGGGATGAGCCCGGGCGGCGTCCACCCAGAGCCGGGCTCCGTCCCGGGGATCGAGGGTCCTCGTCGTCGTCGGTAGCTCGGCGTGCCCCGCGCCGCGCTGGCCGTGCGTCTCGGGGGTGAACACGTGCGGAACCGTGATCGCGCCACCCGCGCCGGCGGCCACCGGGATCTCCGGGGAGCCCGCCAGGTCCAGCCACGCCAGGGCGTTGGCGACGGTGTCGTCGAGGCCGACGTTCCCGGCCGTGCACACGAGCCCCGCCAGGTCGATCGCCCCGGCCCGGTGCTCGGCCACCAGGTAGGCGATCGCCAGGGCGTCGTCGATCCCGGGGTCGCAGTCGAGCAGGACGGGGGTCGGCGGGGTCGGTCCGGCGGCCACCCCGGGGGAGGAGGCGGTCACCTCGTCCGGGCGGACAACAGGATGTCGCGGGTGACCTCCAGGTGTCCGAGGTGGGTGGCGACGTCGTGGAGGATATGCGCCAACACCCACTCCACCGTGAGGGTGCCCGCGGCGCGAGCACGCTCCACCGGGAACGCCGTCCCGGAGGGGTGGGCGAGGGAACCCCGGCCGAGCGCGGCGGCGGTCCAGTCGGGCAGCCGCGCGGCCAGCGCGTCGAGACGATCGAGTTCGGGCAGCACCGGGCCGTCGTACTCGAACTCGGACTCGCGCTCCCGGCTGACCTGTTCGCCCCCCAGGCACGCAGCTCCCCATGAGGTGATGACCCCGCAGAGGTGGTGGACGATCGCGGCGGCGGAGTTGGTCGGGTGGACCGCGCCCACCGCCGTCGGTCGCGTGTGGACCAGCGAGTCGGGGGCGTCCCCACCGAGCTCGGCCACCGCCGTGCGGAGCGCGGGCACGAGCTCGGTGGTGAGGATGAGGTGCACTGCCGCCGAGGTGGGTGAGGACATATCGACGATCCTAGGGTCCGGTCCCACTCACCACGGGCTGGGCTGGAAGTCTTTGAGGAAGCAGCCGTAGAGGTCCTCGCCGGCCTCCCCGCGGACGATCGGGTCCACCACGCGGGCGGCCCCGTCCACGAGGTCGAGCGGGGCGTGGAAGCCCTCCTCGTGGAGTCGGACCTTGGTCGTGTGCGGGCGCTCGTCGGTGATCCAGCCCGTATCGACGGCGGTCATGAGGATGCCGTGCTCGGTGAGCATCTCCTCGGCGGAGGTCCGGGTGAGCATGTTCAGACCCGCCTTGGCCATGTTGGTGTGCGGGTGCCCGGCGCCCTTGTAGCGACGGGAGAACTGTCCCTCCATGGCGGAGACGTTGACGACGTACTTGCGCCGGGCTCCGGAGGCCGCGAGCGCCGGACGCAGTCGGGAGACCAGGATGAACGGCGCGACCGAGTTGCACAGCTGCACCTCGAGCATCTCCATGGGCTCCACCTGCTCGACCGTGGCCACCCAGCTGTTGTGGTCGACCACGTCCGGCAGCAGCCCACCCGCGTCGATGGCGGTGCCGGCGGCCACCCGGTCCAGGGACGCCGAACCGGCCAGCAGGGCCTGCTCGGCGATGTGCCCGGCCTCGCGCTCGGCCTCGTCGGCGCCGATGAGCGCGGACTCGCCACCCATCAACGCGGCCGGATGCAGCTCGGAGGTGCGGCCCATGGTGATCATCGGGATATCGGCGGCCCGTCCCGTCAGGGGTGCCGACTCGCCCTCGACCAGACCGGAGTACGAACCGGGGGAGCGGCGGACCGTCTGCGCGGCGTTGTTGATGAGAATGTCCAGGGGTCCGGCGGCGGCGACCTCGTCGGCGAGCGCCACAACCTGGGCGGGGTCGCGCAGGTCCACGCCGATCACGTGCACCCGGTCGGCCCAGTCCGAGTGATCGGGCATCGAGGCGAACCGCCGTACCGCGTCACGGGGGAACCGGGTAGTGATGGTCACGTCGGCACCCGCCCGCAGCAGCATGAGCGCGATGTACATGCCGATCTTGGCGCGGCCCCCGGTGAGGAGGGCCCGCCGACCTGTGAGGTCCATGTCCGGGTCCCGCTTGGCCCGGTTGACGGCAGCACAGTCCGGGCACAGCTGGTGGTAGAAGGCGTCGACCTGCGTGTACAGCTGCTTGCACACGTAACACGCCACCGCTCGCTGCAGGTGGCCGGCCACCGCCCCCGGGGTGTTCGACACCAGCCGGATCCCGGCCGTCTCGTCGTCGATCCGGGAGGGGGAGCCCGTCGCGGTGGCCTCGATGACCGCCTTGTCCGCCTCCTGACGAGAGCGGCGGACCTCGTTCCGGCGAGACTTCTTGAGCAGCTTGAACATGTGGCCCACCGACCGCTGCACCCGGATCGAATCGGGGTGGTCCTCCCCGAGCGCCGCCGCCTGGTCGAGGACGCGCTGGAGGGTCTCGAGGTCGTCCGGATCGATGCCTGTCACCAGGACACGGTACGACGACGAGGTCGTCGGCCCCTAAACCGCACGCCCCCACAGGGTGGGTGCGCGACCCGCCCTGAGCCCGGTGAGCGCCTCCTCCATGTCCCGCAGCTCCCTGCTCGGCCTCGCGGACGCTGTGGGCGGGGTGAACCCGTACCGGTGGGCGTAGGCCTCGGACACCAGCTGGGCGTGGGCCTCCACCGGGAAGGGCCGCGGGGCACGATCGAGGGAGGGACGATCGAGAGGGGCGCTGTCCAGGGAGGCACGATCGAGCACCGCGCGCCAGTCGTAGGCGCGGCGCCCCTTCCTCGCCTGCTCGGCCAGCGCGGAGACCACGTACCGGGGACCGATGACCCGGCCCTGCCAGACGTGGACCAGTTCGTGCACCAGCGTCGGGGTGGCACGGGGTCGATCGACGCCTTCTGACGTCGTACACACGACGCCGGGGTCGGCGCCCAGGTAGATCAGACCGGGCAACGCGAACGCCCGCGGATGGGGCACTCCGGGCACGTGTCCCCGACGGATCATCACCGCAGCCGGGTCGATGGTGTGGCCGAAGAACGCGCGCAGGTCGTCACGGACCTCGGGGGGCAGGGCGAGGGGTGGGGGAGCCAGGCCCAGTGCGTCGAGTCGCCGGTCCGCGGCGCGAGCGCTGGCGGCGATCAATCGTCCCACCATGTCGGCCGGCGAGTTCATCTGCATTGCGGTCTCCATGGTCACGGTAGCTGGTGGTCGGTGGTCGGTGCTCAGGTACTGGCGACGTCACGGCGCCGGAAGCCCACGAACCCGACCACGAGGAGGAGCGCCGTGACCAGACCGATCCACACGAGTCCATCCGGAGTGGCTCCACTCGCGGAAACGGTGGGAACGTGCCAGAACGGACTGATCGCCAGGAAACGGTCGGGGAGTCTGAGGGTGGGCCCGAGCAGGGTCAGGGTGAATGACGCGAGAACACCGATCCACGCGACCAGGCTCACGTGCGGGCGCCCACCCACCACGGCCACCGCGACCGCGACGACCGTCCACACGGCGGGGACGGTGGCCGCAGCCTGGAGCACGGTGAGACCGAACGACACGCCGATGTCGGCCGAGGCGGCGAGTGATGCGATCAGTATTCCGGAGAGGAGGACGTAAACGGCGGGGGCGGCGAAGGCCAGGATCACGTTGTCCGCGTAGTACCGGGTCCGGTGGACCGCGCCCGCCAGGACGGGTTCGACCCGGTCGTCCATCTCCTCGGTGCGGACCCTGAGCATGATCTGGACTCCGGGGATCGCCGCGATGATTCCGACCAGACTGAGGATCGTCACGAGGAACTCTGCGGTCAGGTCTTCCGGGGTGGCGGCCCCCGCCGCGAGGATCGCGGCGACCGCGGTGTCCTTGCCCAGAATCTCGGGGATCGACACGGTGAAATAGCCGAACACCACCCCGAGGGCGACGAACGCACCGATCCAGGTCAGGACCGCGCCGCTGTTGAGTCGCAGTACAAGACGCCACGGGGACCGGACTCGTCCGCGATCCGGCCCCGGGCGCGGCGCGATGGCGGCCTGCCCGAAGTCACGTCGTGCCTGGAGGGTGAACGCGGCGGCGAGGCACACGGCCGTGAACCCCACGGCACCCAGGAGTGGCCACCAGAGGTCGGCTGTCGCGGGGCGGGTCTCCGTCATCCATCCCAGTGGGTTGACCCGGACGGCCCACGCGGGGGCGTCCAAGGAATAGGCGACACCTCGGAGGAGGAAGAGTGCTCCGAGCGTCCCCACCGCGAGGGAGCTCGCCGTGCGGGCGTCGGAGCCGAGCTGCGCCGTGATCGCCGCGACGCCGGCGAACATCCAGCCAGACCCGGTGAAGGTCGCGCCCAGCAGCAGCGAGGACTGCCAGTCACCACCGCACAGTCCGGTGGCGGTGCCGGCGACCACGCCGACGACGAGGGAGCCGATCAGCGCCAGTCCGACACCCGTGAGGAGTCGGGTCTCACGACCGAGCACACCGGAGGCCAGGAGCTCGGCCTGCCCGGAGTCCTCCTGACCGCGGGTGGCGCGGATGACGGTGAGGATGGACCCGAGCGCGGTGAAGAATCCGGCGAGTGCGAGAGAGCGCCAGGCGTTGAACCCGTCGACCGTGGCCAGGTCGAACGCCGGGCCGAAGATGAACCCCAGGGCAGGGTTGGCGCCCACCGCGACGGCGAACGCGGCCCGTGCCTGAGGATCAGGGAAGAGCCACGGGTAGACCAGCACCGACGACGTGGACAGCGCCGTGGCGATGGCTATCCATGGTGCAAAGCGGACCCCGTCATGCCGGAGCGAGGCCCGCAACAGCGGCCCCGTACCGGTGAGCACGGAGATCACGGGTCCACCGCGGAATCGTCGGGATCGGATTCGTAGAGTTCCAGGAAGAGCGACTCGAGTGACGGGGGCTCGACGGTGAGCGAGGATAGTCCGTAGGGGACCAGCAACGTCATGGCGTCGCCGATCCCATCGGCGTCGACCGTGGCCGAGAGCCGATCGCCGTCCAACCGGACGTCGCGCAGCGTGGCGAGTTCGCGCAGTTCGGGGACGTGTCCGAGGGTGGCGTGTAGTGACGTGCGGGCGTGGCCTCGTAA
>JBKBUP010000062.1:0-13250 GCA_046289795.1 Dietzia sp.
TCGTGGGGGCGCCCCACTTCTTCTCCAGCACGACGTTGCGACCCTTGGGGCCGAGCGTGACCTTGACGGCGTCGGCGAGCTGGTTGAGACCGCTCTCCAAGCCGCGACGGGCCTCTTCATCGAACGCGATCATCTTTGCCATTGGGTGAATCATCCTCCGGGTGTGGGGTGACACGTATGTGGTCGGCGTCGGCGCCCGCGACGGACGGTGCGGACCGTGTCAGATCCGCGCCTCACCTTGCGACCTCAGTTCAGGTTCGTACTGGCACTCAGGGTAGCCGAGTGCCAACCGCTTTTCTAGCACTCGCCCCCCACGAGTGCAAAGGGTGCGCCCCGGTGTTCGCGACGGGCGAACGGCCCGCACGGCCCAGCCCGGTCCCCTACCATCGAGACGCCATCACGCCCGTCCCCGTTGGAAGGCCATCCATGCCCCCCGAGTCCGCGCCCGTCAGCGCCATCGAGAGTTCGATCGAGATCGACGCCCCGCCCGCCCGGGTCTGGGAGGTCGTCTCCGAGGTCCGCAACGCCCCGCAGTGGAGCAGCCAGGCGCACAAGGTCATCGCCCTCGGTGGCCGCACGACCGCCGGGACGCGGGCCATCAACATCAACAAGCGCGGCCCGATCTTCTGGCCCACCACCAGCCGCGTCGTCGAGTTCGAGCCCGGTCGCAGGTTCGCCAACCGCATCTCCGAGAACACCACCGTCTGGGTGTTCGAGCTCGAACCCACCCCGGGCGGCGGCACCCGCCTCACCGAGCGTCGTGAGGTCCCCAGCGGCCTGACCTTCATCTCCAAGTTCCTCACCGACAAGCTCTTCGGCGGACAGCCCTCGTTCACCAAGGAGATGGATAGGGGCGTGTCGACCTCGCTGAAGCGGATCAAGGCCCTCGCCGAGCAGGGCTGACCGGCATGTCCGGGGTGGGCGTGGTCGCGACGGTCCGGACCGGCTTGACGACGGTCCTCGCGGGCACTCTCGCGGCGGCGCTCACCGGCTGCGCGCTATGGGCCGACGACGCGGACGACCCCGCCACCCCCGACCGCGAGGAACCCGGCCCCACCCTGGCCGCGGGACCGCCACCCGGTGACTGGCAGGACGTCCGCAGCCCGACCGGTCTGGTCTACTCCGTCCCGCCGGAGTGGGAGCTGGGAGATCCGTTCGGTTCGACCGACCCCGGCGACGAGGACGTCCCGCAGGACTCGGGGTCGGACTGGGGCTCGGGTTACGTCACCACGGCCAACGCGATCGCCGACCGCGGGTACTGCGTCTCGGAAGGGCTGTCGTTCCGCACCCTCGCCGGCATCAGCACGGTGCTCCCGGGGGACGCCCGCGAACAGGCCGAGTCCGCCTCCCGGGCCATGGCGGACTCGATCGACCGTCGCTTCACCAGGAACGGCGCGGACGTGCCCGTGCCCGAGGCGCAGAGCATCGGCGTCTCGGGCGTTCCGGCATGGCATGTCTCGCTCCGCGGCGCGGTGCGGCCACCCCGCGACTCCTGCACCCCGCCGACCATCCGGTTCGACACGGTCGCGGTGTCCACGAGGGCGGCGGACGGGTCCCCGGCCTCGATCGTGTTCGTGCTGATGTCCGACGAGGACGAGCCGGGGGTGCAGCCCGAGGCGACGATCGACGCCGTGGTGGCGTCACTGCGCTACGACAACTCGGTCTGACCGCGCCGACACCCGGACCCGGTCCGCGGGAGTTCAGGTTCGGGAGCTCAGGTCCGGGAGTTCTGGTCCAGTAGCTCAGGCCGCGGTGACCCCACCCGCCACCAGGGCGCCACTGCCGGACTCCGCACCCTCAGCCGCGTCGCCGACGTGATCGTCGGCGGCGCCGCCACCGAGCGCTGCGACCCAGTCCCGGTCGCCCCGCGCCCAGGCCCAGCCGGCCGCGGCCACGGCCTCGGCACATCCGGTCGCCAGGGTCCGCTCGACCAGCGGCGCCCCGGGTCCGTCGGCGACCTGGATCCGCAGTGCCGCCCCGGCCAGCTCGTACCGGAACCAGCGGTCCTCGTCGACCTCCAGCTCGAGCCGGTCCCCGTCCACCTCGAGTGCGCGCACCAGCTGATGCAGCAGCTCGTGCGTCACCCAGGGCAGCGTCCCGTGCGGGCGTCCACGGACCGCGTGGTCGGTGATGCACGCGCCCGCGGTGGTCGGCCGGCGGTGGACGTCGATGTCGATCCGGACGCGCGGGTCGGCCACCAGACCGAGTTCCGGCGTGGTCACCAGCAGTTGGTGGGGGGCCGCGTACCGCATGACGGCGTTGACCACGAGGGGTCGGGTGATCACCCCGGGACGGATCACCACACCGGCGCCCTCGATCTCCGGGCGCCGGGTGAGCGCCCCGGTCTCGCCCACGGCGTCGCCCTCGGGGAAACGCGCGCTGACCTGGTCGCGGAGTTCCTCGAGATCGGCCCGGACATGGTCGGGGAGATCGTCGAGGTGCGCCGCGTCGCGGAAGGCGGGATCGGCCGGGGTGACGACAATCACATAGCTCATGCCGACCACTTTACTTCATCCTCGGTTCATCTTCCGTTCATGTTTGCGGTGGGTGTCGCACCCCGGAACCAGCGTCGGGCCACGCGTTCGGAGTCGGACCACGGAACTAGGCTGACCCCATGTCCGCCCCATCCCCGTTCTCCGCCCCGCATCCGGGTCTGGCCCCGCTCGCCGACGCGGTGGCCGCGCAGTTCGACCGTGCGCGCACCGACCTCGCCGACCTGGTGGCCCTGCCCTCCGTCCACGGCACCGAGCCGGAGGCGTGCGCGCGGGCCTGCGAGCTGGTGCGCACCCTGCTGAGCGAGTTGCCCGCCCCCGGCCTCGGCCCGGACGCGGTCGAGGTGGTCGAGACCTCCGACGGTTCACTGGCGGTGTTCGCCCACCGGCCCGCCGCCCCCGGCCGCCCCACCGTGCTGCTGTACAGCCACTACGACGTGCAGCCCTCCGGCGACCCTGCCGAGTGGACCACGTCGCCCTGGGAGCTGACCGAGCGGGACGGTCGCTGGTACGGCCGCGGAGCCGCCGACTGCAAGGGCAACCTGGTCGCCCACCTCATCGCACTGCGTGCCCTGGCCGCCCTGGACCAGCCCGGGTCGGGTGCGTCGGGACAGCGTGGGGGTGACGACGACGAGGTGGCCCCCGGCCCGGCGGACCCCTTCGACGGCCTGGGGATCAGGATCGTCGTGGAGGGCTCGGAGGAGACCGGCGGAGGGGGCCTGGACGACCTCGTGTCGGCACGGCCCGACCTGGTGGCCGCCGACGCGATCCTCATCGCGGACTCGGGGAACGTCTCGGTGGGCGTCCCCACCCTCACGACGAGCCTCCGGGGGATCGCGAACCTCGTCGTCGTCGTCGACACCCTCGAGGCCGGGGTCCACTCCGGCCAGTTCGGCGGCGCTGCGCCCGACGCCCTGGGCGCGCTCGTCTCGATCCTGGCCTCGCTCCGGGACCCCGTGACCGGTGCGACGACCGTCGACGGCCTGGACTTCTCCGGGCGATGGTCCGGGCAGCCCTATCCCGAGCAGACCTTCCGCGCCGACGCCGGGATCCTCGACGGGGTGGAGGCGTCGACGGCGGCCCCGGTCGCCGACCTGGTGTGGTCGCGCCCGGCGGTCACGGTGCTGGGTATCGACTGCCCGCCGGTCGAGGGCGCGATCGCCGCCGTCCAGCCCAGGGCCCGCGCCCTGGTCAACCTCCGGGTCCCGCCCGGGATGGACCCACTCGAGGCGCAGGAACTCCTCGCGGCGCACATCGAGCGGCGCCGACCCTGGAACGCGCGCGTCACGGTGGAGAAGGAGACGGTGGGGTACCCGTTCAGCTCGGTCCCCGAAGGCGGTTCGGACCCGGTGCACGAACTGCTGTCGGAGTGTCTGGCCCTGGCGTACGGCGCGACGGAGGTGGCGCAGGTCGGCTCCGGCGGGTCGATCCCGCTGTGCACGGCGCTGCGCGAGGCCCATCCGGGGGCCAGCATCGCGTTGTTCGGTGTGGAGGATCCGGCCGCCGCGATCCACTCCCCCGACGAGAGCGTGGACCCGCGGGAGATCGAGCGCATCGCGCTGGCCGAGGCGGCGTTCCTCCAGCGCTTCCACTGACCCCGGGCGACGACACGCGGTGCACGGCGCGGCGGTGGCGGGATCGGCGATACGCTCGCACGCGTGAACCACCGCCCGGACCTGGATCTGACCCTCCGTCTCTCGGCGTCCGCCGCCGACTCCCGCCGAGGGATCGTCCGCGCGCACCCGGAGGTGATCCTGGCGCTGGGGATGCGCGAGTGGGACGCGATCGAGATCGTGGGCGCCCGCACCACCGCGGCCGTGGTCGCCAAGGCCGGATCAGGTGCCCCCAGCGGGATACTGGTGGTGGACGAGGTCATCGCCGCCAACTGCGGCCTGGGCGAGGACGCGCGGGTGACCGTCCGGGCCGCCCGGGTCACGGGCGCTCAGTCCGTCGAGGTCCAGGGCCTTCCCCCCGCCGGCCGGGGCGTGGCCGAGCGGGTGTTGCGGTCCGCGCTGCTGGGCAAGGTGGTGCGCGTGGGTGACTCCGTGACGCTGCTGCCCCGCGACCTGGGCCCAGACTTCCCCACCGCCGACACCTCCCGCACCCTGCGCAACACCATGGGCGTGCAGTGGAGCACCGAACTGCTCACCGTCACCGCGACCGTTCCCGACGGGGTCGTGTCGGTCCAGCCCACCACCGCGGTGGTGGCCGCGGGTGCCTCGGGTTCCGGCCCCCGGGCGACGACGACGGGTCCCGCCGTCCCGGCCGCGAGAGCCGCCACGGGCGGCGGCGCGGGGGCCGGCGCAGGCGCTGGGGCCTCCTCTTCCGGCGGCGGCGAGCAGTTCTCGACGGGCGCGGCGATCACCGCCCTCGCCCGCGAGGACCTGGTGGGCGTGGTCGATCAGGCCGAGGTGTTGGAGCAGTGGCTCTCGCTGGCACTGGACCGGGCAGAGCTCCTGCGCACCCTGGGCGCCTCCCCGCATCTCGGTGTGCTGGTGGCGGGTCCGCCGGGGGTCGGCACGGCCACGCGGGTGCGGTCGGTCGCCGGCGACCGGCGACTCGAGGTGCTCGACGGACCGTCCGTGGGGTCGCTGGACCCGGCGGGCCGACTCGAGGCCGTCCGGGCCGCCGCCGAGCGGACCCGCGAGAACGGCGGGATCCTGCTCGTCACCGACGTGGACGCGCTACTGCCCGCGCAGACCGAACCGGTGTCCACCCTGGTCCTGGACAGATTGCGCTCCGTGGTGGCGCAGCCCGGTTCGGTGCTGGTGGCCACGTGCGTGCGCCCCGAGGACGCCGACGCCCGGCTCCGGGAGCCCGACGTCTGCGATCGCGTCCTGGACCTTCCACTGCCCGGCTCCGACGACCGTGCCGCCCTGCTCGAGGTGCTCCTGCGCGACGTGCCCACGGGGGAGCTGGACCTGTCCGCGGTCGCCGACCGGACCCCCGGGTACGTGGCGGGGGACCTACGGGCGCTGACCCGCGAGGCCGCGCTGCGGGCTGCCGGCCGCGCCGCCGGCAACGGTGACAGCGACAGCGGGACCGAGGCCGTCACGGCCCGCCTGGAACAGGACGACCTCATGGGCGCGATCGCCGTGATCCGGCCGCTGTCGCGCTCGGGGACCGAGGAGCTGAGCCTGGGATCGATCACCCTCGACGACGTCGGCGACATGGAGGAGGTGCGACAGGCCCTCACCGAGACGGTCTTGTGGCCGCTCCAGCACCGCGACTCGTTCGAGCGCCTCGGCGTGCAGCCGCCGCGCGGGGTCCTGCTCTACGGCCCACCCGGCTGCGGGAAGACCTTCGTGGTCCGGGCCCTGGCGGCGAGCGGTCGACTGACGGTCCACATGGTCAAGGGCGCCGAGCTCATGGACAAGTGGGTCGGCTCGTCGGAGAAGGCGGTGCGGGACCTGTTCCGCAAGGCGCGCGACTCGGCGCCGTCGCTGGTGTTCCTCGACGAGATCGACGCCCTCGCCCCCCGCCGCGGCCAGTCCGGGGACTCCGGGGTCGGAGACCGCGTGGTCGCGGCGCTGCTCACCGAGCTCGACGGCGCCGAGCCGCTCGGCGACGTGGTGGTCCTCGGCGCGACCAACCGCCCCGAGCTCATCGACCCGGCACTGCTGCGGCCGGGCAGGCTCGAGCGACTCGTCTTTGTCCCCCCGCCGGACGCCGAGGCGCGCGCCGACATCCTCCGCGCCGCCGGCCGCAGCGTGCCGCTGGCCCACGACGTGGACCTGACCGAGCTCGCCGAGAACCTGGACGGCTACTCCGCCGCGGACTGCGCCGCACTCCTGCGGGAGTCGGCCCTCACCGCCATGCGACGCGACATCGACGCAGCAGAGGTCTCCGCCGACGACGTGGCCCGCGCCCGACGCGTGGTCCCGCCCTCCCTCGACCCCGACCAGGTGGAGAGCCTGCGGCTCTACGCAGACCGGCGCGAGAACTAGGTGTCCGACCGACCGGGCGCCGGGGGCGACGTGGCCGGCCGAGATCCCGATCACGCAGGCTTGCCGTGGTAGGTCCCCGCCGTCTACAGTTCTCGGTCATGCGGAAGATTCTCGTAGTAACCGGACGTAACGGGGCCTGAAGACCGGCACCCCCGTTGCGTGGTTGCTCCAACTCCGTCGGTCCCCGCACCGACGTCAGAGACGAGAACACCATGTACACCACCGCACCGAGCTCCACCAGGGACTCCACTGAAGCCCCCACCCGTTCCACCACCGGGACGACCTCCTGCCCCTTCGGCGACCGGTTCGGCCGTCGACTGCCGCGCGGCTTCGCCGACGAGGCCGCCGGGATGGACTGGCGCACGCTGATCGACACCTTCGCGCCGTCGACCGACCACTTCCACCTGGCCGACCTCTCCCGCCGGCCGCTGGGCCGCGGGATCACCGCCTACGAGGCGATCCTGGCCACCCGGGACGCCTCCGCCCCGGGTGAGTTCACCGCACACCGCCTGACCACCGAGTCCTGCGGGGACCTCACCGCCATGTCCGAGATGCTGGGCCGGATCGGGGCCCGCGTGGAGATCGAGAAGTTCCACCAGTACGAGGGTGACGCGTTCGGCCGGACCGAGTCCTGGTGCACGATCCTGCGGGCCACCTGCGGCCGCCGCGCGACGTGGGCCCTGGGCTTCGGCGAGTCACCCTCCGAGGCGTCGATCGCCGCGCTGCTGAGTGCCGCGACCCTGCTCCACCTGCGCTGAGAGCGATCCCGTCGGTCGCTTTCTGTAAAGTGATCGGCGAACCCCGACCCTGGTCGACCACCGGCACCCCGCCCCATCCGGCGGGGGCGTCCGTGCGTGGTCGTCCGTGAGTGGTCGTCCGGTCTACACAACGAGAGGAGCCGCCGGTGATCGCGATCCTCTCGGCCCACGCCGTGGCCGCCCTGATCGCGATCCCACTGGTGCTGCGGTTCGGCCGCCGCGCGTTCCTGGCCCTCGCCCTGGTGCCCGCCGCGGGTGCGGTGTGGGTGGCCGCCAACCTGGACCACGTCCCCACCGAGTCCATCCAGTGGGCGCCCGGCATCCACCTCGCGCTCGATCTCCGGATGGACGCGCTGTCGGCGCTGCTGGCGCTTATCGCGCTGGGCGTGGGCGCGCTCGTCCTGGTCTACTGCACCTGGTACTTCAAGGACGACGAACCCCGCCTGCACCTGTTCGCCTCCGAGCTCGTGGCCTTCGCCGGCGTCATGTTCGGCCTGGTCGTGGCCGACAACATGATCCTCCTCTACATCTTCTGGGAGATCACCTCCGTCCTGAGCTTCCTGCTCGTCGGCCACTACGCCGCGCGGGCCTCCGCCCGCCGCGCGGCCACCCAGGCCCTGCTCGTGACCACCCTCGGCGGTCTGGCGATGCTCGTCGGGTTGATCATCCTCGGCCAGGCCGCCGGCTCCTACCTGATCAGCGACGTGGTGGCGGCGCCGCCGTCGGGGCCGCTCATCCACTGGGCCCTGGTGCTGGTGATCATCGGCGCGGGCAGCAAATCCGCCATCGCCCCACTGCACTTCTGGCTCCCGGGCGCCATGTCGGCCCCGACACCGGTGAGCGCGTACCTGCACTCCGCGGCCATGGTCAAAGCCGGGGTCTTCCTCGTCGCGGCCATGACCCCGGGCCTGTCGGGCTCGTCCACCTGGCAGCTCCCTCTGATCGTGCTCGGCCTGGTCTCGCTGCTCATGGCCGGGTGGCGAGCGCTGCGCGAGACCGACCTCAAGCTCGTGCTCGCATTCGGCACCGTGAGCCAACTGGGGTTCCTCCTCGTCCTGGTGGGGATCGGCTCGCGGGACACCATGCTCGCCGGGCTCACGATGCTGCTCGCCCACTCCCTGTTCAAGTCGGCGTTGTTCATGTCCGTCGGCGTGATCGACAAGACCACCGGCACCCGGGAGATCCGGGACCTGTCGGGACTGGGGCGTCAGCGGCCCGCCCTCGCGGTGGTCTTCACCCTCGCCGCCGCCTCGATGGCCGGGCTGCCGCCCTTCCTCGGGTTCGTCGGCAAGGAGGCGGCGTTCGCCACCGTCCTGTCCGAGGAGCGTCTGCACGGGATGCCGTCGCTGGTCGTCACCGCGGGTCTCGTGGCGGGGTCCGTCCTCACCTTCTCCTACACAGCGCGCCTGGTCATGGGCGCGTTCCGGTCCAAGCGGTCCTTCCCCGGCGGCATCAGCCCCGCCGTCGCCGGCTCCCGCCCGGCGGGACCGCTGTTCCTCTCCGTCCCCGCCGCCCTGGCGGTCTCCGGTCTGGTGCTGGGGCTGTGGAGCGCGCCCGTCGAGGACATCGTCGCCAGGTACGTCGACGTGGCGTTCCCACCCGGCAGCCCGTGGCGCGACCCGGAGGCCTACCACCTGGGGCTGTGGCACGGGATCGGCATCCCCCTCGCACTCACGCTGGTCGTCTACGTGCTGGGCACCCTGCTCTACGTCGCGCAGCGGACCGTCGAGAGGATGCAGTTCGAGTCGCCGGCGCTCGGTAACGCCGACCGCATCTACGACGCCGTCCTCCGGTTCTTCGACACCCTCTCGCTGCGCCTGACCGCGAGCATCCAGCGAGGATCGCTACCGCTCACCCTCGGGATCATCCTGGTGACGCTCGTGGTGTTCCCGTTCGGCTCGCTCCTGGCCGGCACGCGCGAGGGCCTGCGGATGGAGCTGTCCGCGAACCCGGTCGTGCTGATCGTCATGATCCCCATGGCGCTCGCCGCGGTGGCCGCCACCGTGCTGCGCAACCGCCTCGCCGCGGTGATCTGCATGTCCGTCACCGGCTACGGCGTCGCCGTGATCTTCGCGTTCCACGGCGCCCCTGACCTCGCACTCACGCAGGCGCTGGTCGAGACGCTCCTGATGGTCGCGTTCGTGCTGGTCCTGCGCACGATGCCCGCAGAGGTCCCGCTCTCCAACGGGTTCCGCCGGCTCCGGGCCTGGCTCGGGATCGGCGTCGGACTGCTCGTGGTGGTGACCGGCGCCTACGCGATCAACGCGCGCCAGCACCCCGCCGTGTCACTCGTGTTCCCCGACATCGCCTACCGGATCGGCAACGGCGCCAACGCCGTCAACGTCACCCTGGTCGACATCCGCGCGTGGGACACCCTCGGCGAGATCACCGTCCTGCTGGTCGCGGCCACCGGGGTGGCCAGCCTCGTGTTCCGCAACCGGCGCTACGGTTCCGGACCGCGCCTGGCCGACGTCGACAAGACCCGCTCCGGTCGGCGCGGCGTCGAGGCGGCCCGGATCGTCATCGAGGCGCCGGGGGCCACCCCCGGCCGCTGGCTGGTCGGCGCCACCGTCCGCGACCCGCGCGCCCGGTCGCTGGTCCTCGAGGTGACCACCCGGCTCGTCTTCCCCACGATGATGGTCCTCAGCCTGTTCTTCTTCTTCGCCGGCCACAACAACCCCGGCGGCGGGTTCGCCGGCGGACTGGTCGCCGGTCTGGCGCTGGTGCTGCGCTACCTCGCCGGCGGGCGTTACGAGCTCGGCGAGGCAATCCCGATCGACGCGGGCCGGATCCTCGGCCTCGGCCTGCTCCTCGCCGCCGGCACGGCCACCGCCTCCATGTTCTTCGGCGCGCCGGCCCTGTCGAGTGCCACGTTCGAGACCACGCTCCCCGTGTTCGGCGACGTCAAGTTCGTCACCGCGCTCCTCTTCGACGCCGGCGTCTACCTCATCGTCGTCGGACTGGTCCTGGACATCCTCCGCAGCCTCGGCGCCCGTCTCGATCTGGACGCCGAGGACCTCGAGGAGCTCCGCGCCGTGTACGTGGACGCCACCGCGCTGCCGTCCACGGCCGCACTGCGCAGCGTCCCCGGCGTGGACGCCGACGGCGCGCGGTCCGACCTGGCCGCCCACCGCGCCGCCCGCCGCGGAGCAGCCGAGAACCAGGGCACCACGTCCGGGGGGAAGTCATGACCGCGGACTTCGGACTGCTGCTGCTCGCCGGGCTCCTCTGCGCCGCCGGCGTCTACCTGCTGCTGGAGCGGGCGATCATCAAGATCCTGCTGGGGATCATGATCTTCTCCAACGGGATCAACCTGCTCCTCCTGGCCGCGGGCGGTCCGCCCGGCAGCCCGCCCATCCTGGGTCGCGGCAGGAGTCCCGACGCCGCCGACTCCGACCCCCTGTCCCACGGGATGATCCTCACCGCGATCGTCATCACCGCGGGCGTCGGGGCCTTCATCCTGGCGCTGGCCTACCGCTCCTACCAGTTCACCACCGTGGACGAGGTCGCCGACGACGCCGAGGACACCAAGATCGCCAAGCGCTCGCCCACCGACGCATGGTCCGCGCCCGACCGGGACCTGTCCGACGACCACACCACCGGTCAGCCCACCGAGTTGGGAGACCACGTCGACTACGACGACGAGGACCTGGAGGAGGCCGAGGCGGAAGCCGAAGCGGAGGCCCGCGCGCGGGCCGTGGCCAAGTCGCGCGCCCGCAAGAAGAAGAACCCGGACGACGGCAAGGAGGGTGGCCGGTGATCTCCCCCGAGCTGTTCGGCTACCTCATCCCATCCGTCGTCCTGATCCCCCTGCTCGCCGCGGCCCTGTGCCTGGTGGTCTCCCGCCGGCCCCGGGTGCAGAACATCATCACGATCGTCACCCTGACCGGGGTGCTCGTCATCGCGGGCGTCCTGCTGGTGCTCACCGACCAACACGGCGTGCACACGGTGCAGGTGGGCGGCTGGGACGCGCCCGTGGGCATCACGTTGGTGGCGGACCGACTCAGCGCACTCATGCTGTGCGTGTCGGCCATCGTGCTGTTGACCGTGATCATCTACGCCGTGGGCCAGGGTGTCCGCGACGGTGACGGCGACCAGCCCACCTCGATCTTCCTGCCCACCTACCTGGCGCTCGCGGCGGGACTGAACGCGGCGTTCATCGCCGGGGACCTGTTCAACCTGTTCGTCGGGTTCGAGATGCTGCTGGCCGCGTCCTACGTCCTGCTGACGCTCGGTGCCAGCCAGGAACGGGTCCGCGCGGGGGTCTCCTACACCGTCGTGTCGATGGTGTCCTCGATGGTGTTCCTGTTGGGCATCGCGCTGACCTACTCGGCTGCGGGAACGCTCAACCTGGCGCAGCTGTCCGTGCGGATGGCCGAGGTCCCCGAGGGGCTGAGGAACACGATCTTCGCCGTCTTCCTGGTGGCGTTCGGCATCAAGGCCGCCGTCTTCCCCCTCTCGACCTGGCTGCCCGACTCCTACCCCACCGCTCCCGCCCCCGTCACCGCGGTGTTCGCGGGCCTGCTGACCAAGGTCGGCGTCTACGCGATCATCCGCTTCCACACCCTCGTTTTCCCCGGCGGCTCCATGGACGGGGTCCTGCTGGTGGCCGGACTGCTCACGATGGTGGTCGGCATCCTCGGCGCGATCGCGCAATCGGACATCAAACGAATACTGTCGTTCACGCTCGTCAGCCACATCGGGTACATGATCTTCGGCATCGCCCTGTCGACCGGGCACGGGCTGAGTGCGGCGATCTACTACGTCGGCCACCACATCATCGTGCAGACCACCTTGTTCCTGGTGGTCGGCCTGATAGAGCGGCAGGCCGGGTCGTCCTCCCTGCGCCGCCTGGGTTCGCTCGCCGTGGCCAGTCCCGTCCTCGCCGTCGTCTTCCTCATCCCGGCCCTCAATCTCGGCGGCATCCCGCCGTTCTCCGGCTTCATCGGCAAGCTGGCGGTGGTCCAGGCCGGCGCCGAGGTCGGCGGTCCGCTCATGTGGGTCCTCATCGCCGGCGCCATGGTCACCAGCCTGCTGACGCTCTACGTCGTGGTCCGCGTGTGGTCCAAGGCGTTCTGGCGGCCCCGCGCCGACGCCCCCGAGGGCGCGGTGGCCCTGGCCAAGCCGCTGGCCCTGCTGCCCTCGGACGAGTACGTGGAGTTCGACGAGCGCGAGGAGGTGGGCAGGATGCCGCTGAGCATGCTCGCCCCCACCATGGCCCTCATCGTGGTCTCCTTGTTGATGACGGTGTTCGCCGGCCCGCTACTCGGGGTCACCGACCGGGCCGCCGAGAGCCTGATGGAGCGGCACGACTACCTGGACACCGTCCCGTTGGATTCCACGCCCGAACGCTACGTCGACTCCGTGACGGGGGTGCGCTGACATGGCCCGCAAGCTGACGGCCCGGCTCGATCCACGGGTCATCGGTTCCCGCGTCTTCATGATGCTGTGGCTGACGTTCGCCTGGGTCTTGCTGTGGGGGCCGGTCGAGGTCGGGACGATCGCCGCCGGGGTGCTCGTGGCGATCGTGGTGATGGTGCTGCTCCCGCTGCCCCGCGTCCCCGTCGAGGGCCTGGTCCGGCCTGTGTCCACCGTGTGGCTGGTGATCGTGGTGGCCTACTACCTGGTCCGCTCGTCGATCACCGTGGCGTGGCTGTCCGTCCGGCCCCAGGCGCCGCCCCGTTCCGCCGTGCTCAGGGCCCCGATGCGGCTGAAGTCGGATTTCACCCTCGCCCTGGCCGTCAACACCCTGAACCTCATGCCCGGCGGCATCGTCGTCCGCGTCGACCCGGTGGCCCGGTACGTGTACATCCACGTCCTGGACGCCGGTAGTCCCGAGGCGGTCGAGAAGTTCCGGCGCCAGACCGCGCACGTGGAGCAGCTGTACGTGCGGGCGTTCGAGCGGCCCGAGGACTGGAAGCCCAGCCCGGAGCACTACTCCGCCCCTGCCGAGGAGTACAGGAGCCGGGTCCCGGACCGCGTCCACGACCGCGCACCAGACCCCGTCCCAGACGGTGAGGAGCACCGATGAGCCTGTCACTGCTGCTGTGGAG
>JBKBUP010000063.1:0-13090 GCA_046289795.1 Dietzia sp.
GTCCATCTGCTCGCGGGCCTCGTTCTGGCTGATCCCGAGCTGCGCGGCCAGACCGAAGGCGCTGAGCCCGTAGGCCAGGCCGTAGCTCATGGCCTTGACCCGGCGCCGCAGTTCCGGGGTGACCTCGCCGATGGGCACCCCGAACGCCCGCGACCCCACGAACGAGTGGAGATCCTCGCCGGTCCGGAATGCCTCGATGAGCCCCTCGTCACCGGAGAGGTGCGCCATGACACGCATCTCGATCTGGCTGTAGTCGGCCGTGAGGAGGCAGTCGTAGCCGTCGCCCACGACGAACGACCTGCGGATCCGCCGGCCGTCCTCGGTGCGGACCGGGATGTTCTGCAGGTTCGGGTCGGTGGAGGACAACCGCCCGGTCGCGGCGACCGTCTGGTTGAACGTGGTGTGGATGCGGCCGTCGTCACCGATGGTCTTGATCAGGCCCTCGACGGTGGTACGCATCTTGGTGGCCTCGCGGTGCAGGAGCAGTGCCTCGAGGAAGGCCCGGCCCGGGGTGTCCCCGGTCTCCTTGGCGAGCAGTTCCTCCAGCGCCTTGGCGTCGGTGGTGTACCCGGTCTTGGTCTTCTTGGTCTTGGGCATGCCGAGGGTGTCGAACAACACCACCTGGAGCTGCTTGGGCGAGCCCAGGTTGATCTGTTCGCCCCCGATCGCGGCGTAGGCCGCCTCCGCCGCGTCACGACCGCGATCAGCGAACCCGTCGCGCAGGTCGTCCAGGGCCGATCCGTCGACCGCGATGCCGATCGATTCCATCCGCGCGAGCACCGGCACCAGCGGTAGTTCCATGTCCGCGAGCAGCCGCGCCCCGTGCACCTGTTCGAGCTCTACGTCGAGCCGCTCGGCGAGGTCGATGACGGCCCGGGCACGGGTCGCCGCCGAGTTGGCCGCCTGCTGCTCGGCCTCGGACTCGTCGACCTCGTCCAGGAGCGACAGTTGCTTCTCCCCTGCCTCGGGCTCCGGCAACTCCCGCTGCAGGTGGCGTTGGAACAGCTCCGCCAGTCCGTAGCTGCGCTGACCGGGACGAACGAGGTAAGCGGCGAGTGCCACGTCGAGGGTCACACCGCCCAGTCGGAGGTCCCGGCCGACCAGGGCGTGGGTGGCGGCCTTGGCGTCGTGCACCGCCTTGGCCACCGCGTCGTCGGCCAACCACGCCTGTAGAGCCTGGTCGTCGGCGGGGTCGATCCGTGCGAGGTCGATGTGTCCGGAGGCTCCGCCTGCCGCGGCCACGGTGACCGTATGCGCGTCCCCGGCGCCGGGTCGGGAGGGCCCGACGACGACGAGGCCGTGCCGTTTCCCGGCCGGCGCGTGTGCCGCGAGCCAGTCTGAGACCTCGCCCGCCCGCAGTACCGCGGCCTGCTCGATCTCGATCTCCGGCACGGGCTCGGGTGCGCCCTCGGGAAGGAATGCCGAGAGGAACCGGTCGCGGGCCTGGGGACCGAATTCCAGACGGTCGAACAGGGCGTTGACGTCCGACCGTTCGGGCAGGCGCCGGGTGAGTTCGTCGATCCGCACGCCGAGGTCGAGGTCACGGGTGAGTTCGGTGATGCGGCGGTTGAGCTGCACCTGCGGGAGGTGCTCGCGGAAGCTCTCCCCGACCTTGCCCTTGACCTCGTCCGCATGCGCGATGAGTTCCGACAGGCTCCCGTACTGGACGATCCACTTGGCGGCCGTCTTGTCGCCGACCTTGGGTACGCCGGGGAGGTTGTCGGAGGTGTCGCCACGAAGCGCGGCCACGTCCGGGTACTGCGCGGGGGTGACCCCGTACTTGGCCTCGACCGCTTCGGGGGTGAATCGGGCGAGCTCCGAGACGCCCTTGACCGGGTAGAGGACGGTCACCGTGTCGGAGACCAGCTGCAGTGCGTCGCGGTCTCCCGTGCAGATGAGCGTGTCGGCACCGGACGCCTGCGTGGCCAGGGTGGCGATGATGTCGTCAGCCTCGTGGCCTTCCAGCGACAGCGTGCGGACCCCGAGTGCCACCAGGGCCTCCTGGATCAGCTCGACCTGCCCCTTGAACTCCTCGGGGGCCGCCGATCGCGTGGACTTGTACTCCGGGTACTCCGCGGTCCGGTGAAGGGTCGCGCGGGAGACGTCGAACGCCACCGCCAGGTGGGTGGGCTCCTCGGTGGTGACCAGGTTGGCGACCATCGACAGGAAGCCGTAGACCGCGTTGGTGTGCTGCCCGGAGGCGGTGGAGAAGTTCTCCGCGGGCAGGGCGTAGAACGCCCGGAACGCCAGCGAGTGCCCGTCGAGGAGCAGCAGTCGGGTGGGCCCGTCCCCATCTGCGGCCGCGGTGGGCGCGGTGCTGGCGGCGGAACTGGCTTCTGCGGTCTGGCTCGTGATGCTCACACGGTCACTCTAGGGGCGTCGTCTGACAGGTGCGAAGGGGTCTCCGATAGACTGCTCCACCAGCGGCTCGCCGCGTTGGCCCCCGTAGCCCAATTGGCAGAGGCAACGGATTCAAAACCCGTCCAGTGTCGGTTCGAGTCCGACCGGGGGCACCCTATCGCCGCAGAATACCCGCATTGACGGTCCTGCGATACGTCCGCGGTCTCACGCCAGTCCGCAGCAGGTCCGGGGCTCAACTGCTACCGAACAGGGGCAGGACCAACGATCCGAATCCGGGCGCCGGGACCACGGGAGGCGGCGTGGAGAGATCGGGGTCGGGTACCGGAATCGTCACCCGCGTAGGAGGTACGAGACCCAGGTAGGCCGTCGTCGACAACAGGCGGCTGTCGGTGGTGCCTTCCCCGCCCTCACACTGCCACTCGATACCAAGCGGTCCGACCCCCGCGTTCTGCACCAATTCGACCGTACTGTTCGGCAATACGGTGACAGTGGGCCCCGGGTACGGAGCGAGGTTGTTGTAAGTGCCATCCGCGTCGGTCGGACGGGCTTCGAAGGAGCAGTCGAACGATGACGTGCTGGACTTGTTCGTCCAGGTGGTCTTCAGCGACCACGCGGCGTACCCCTTCTGAGCCGCTGCCGTCAGCGAGATCGGTCCACTGTCTGGCGCCGGGGGCGGAGGCGGCGGCGTGTAACCGGGAGGACCTGCGAGCGGTGTCCCGGTCGAACCCGCCAGGTCCACCCCGATGGCATCGGTGAAGATCGCTCCCGTGACATCGGCGTAGATCCTCGCGCCCGTCAGATCCGCACCCGTGAAGTCAGCATCCGTCAGATCGGCCATGTTGAACTGCGCGTTGGTCAGATCCGCGTCAACGAATGTCGCGTCCTGTGCGTTGGTTTGCCACAGCCGAGCGCCGGTGAGGACTGCTCCTGTGGCGTCCAGATGTTGCATACCGGCATCGTTGAAGTACGCCCCGACCGCGGAGACCGATCGAAAAGTGGCAAAAGCCAGGTCAGCACCGGAGAAATCGGTGCCCACTGGAAATGTGCGCCCCTCCATGTTGGCGCGTTCGAATACTCCACTTTCCCAGGACACGTCGATGAATGGCGGGCTGGACAAGTCGTAACCGCTGAGATCTGCACCAAAACACTCGGCGTTGACGCCACGGTCATAGGGCAGGGTGCACCCGGGGACCGTGACCCCACCACTGTCCACAACTGGTTCCGCTGGCGCGGCATACGCCGCGGGCGACACAGGCGAGAGCCCCGCCGCGACGACGAGAGCCACGATGCCCCACCGTAGTGCACCCCGCCCTTGCATGACCCCGAAGCGCCGCGACGTCGATTCACACCGGGACATCACGTTCGGTCCATCTCGATGGCAGTTGATAGCACCGCGTCGGTACCGGGGAAGGCGGAGCGGATGACGGACATACACATCGTGGGATTCCTGACGCTCTGGCCCTCGACCGGGGAAGATCCCCGCTACTACGCCAATGGTTACCACGGATTACTCAGACTTGTGACTGCTATCCGCTCAGGTTGCGAGCCCGAGGACGCGCCCGATGGCGCGAGACCGAAGAGCAGAGCGCGATGTCAGCGAGGCGGGGCTTCGTCCGGGGTCGGTCGGAGTCCGACCAGGGGCAACCGCACGACTGAGTGGCTCAGCTAGCGCTGCCCGGCTGGGCGCGTGTGATCAGCGCGACGAGGTGTGTGACCAACTCGTCCTTGGACATCGGGTTCTCGAGGTCATCCCCCTGCCACGCCAGCAGCAACCCCCACATCCCGACGAACAGGACGGTGGAGACGACCTCTGCCTCCGCGGGGTCCATCGGCGCCACGGGAGCACTACTCCCGGCGTGATCCAGGTAGGCCGACATTAAGTGAGACGCCATCGCGCGGCCCCGGCGGGCCAGCGCGGCGTTGGTGGCCCCCTCCACCGCGATGATGCGGCCGCGGCGCGGGTCCGATGCGATGAACTCGATCCATGCGCCCAGCAGGTACCTCAGAACGTCACCGGGCTCGTCCGGCGATCCCGGTTCCAGGTCGGCGACCAGCAGGGCGCCGTCGCTGAGGACCGAGTCGTACACCGCGGCAAGAAACTCGTCCTTGCTGGTGAACAGCTCGTAGAAGTGGCGCTCACTGATGTGCGTCTGTCGACAGAGCGCGCGGATGGTGACCGCTCGACCGCCCTGTGTGCCCATGATCTCCAGGCCGGCGTCGAGCAACCGGGCGCGTCGATCACGACGCCGGTCCTCCGGACTCTGCCCGTTCCAGACCCGCCCTGCTCCAGCACTCATCGGATGAACCCTCCCACCTCACACTGTTGACGTCCCGGTCACTGTACCGCTACTTTGACAACGCTCGTTGTAGACAACAAGCGTTGTACGAAGTGGCGTAGTCGCGAACCGGGGGTCCGATCGACGTGGTGTGTTGCGTGGTGGCAGGGACCCTGCTCGTGTTCGCCTATCGACTCCGCATGTGGGTGACCCGTCGCAGCCCGGCCGTGTCCATGGACTTCGCGCCACCCGCACGCAGGAACTCGATAGCCCCGCTCCCCGCGTCTCACGCCGACCCTGACGTAGACAGCGACTCCGACACCCAGCAGGCGGCGACGACCGGAACCGTCTCCCGGGCGGGGAGTACGACGCGATGGGCGGCGTTCGGGGCCGGGGCGTACATGGCCGCGATCGCTGCACTCCTCGCATCCGGCTGGGCCCACCCCGCCGCAGCCGGGCCGGGCCACTGGGCTGCCCGCACCCTGGGCATCTGCGTGGTGATCGCGCTGCTGTGGTGGATGGCGCATCGCCGCCGCCCCACTCTCCGCCTGACGGCTGGGGCAAGGGAGCAGTTCGGCTGCGCGCTGGTCGGAGTCGGCCTCGTCTGGTTCGCCCTCGGCATCGGCGACATGCACCTCTGGAGTCTGTTCCACCTCGGGACAGGCCCAGTCGAGGTCGGTCACGGGCCCGTGGCTCACCACGGCAGTAGTCCGGCTTCCGCCGCCCCTGTCCCGGCACCCGCCCACGGAGGTTCCGTGTGGGAATGGGTATTCCACACCAGTGGGCCCGTGCTGGTGATCGGCGGGTGGCTCCTCCTCCCGATCCGTCCCGTCTCCCCGACTCCGTCACTCGCCCCCGCCCCGACTCGAGCAGCCTGACGAAAGGCCGACCATGACCATGCACGGCGCATCGACGCCCCCGGACCCGGCAGCTCTCGTGGGCGAATCCACACCCGAAGACCTGGCAGTGCTGCGTTACCTCGTCGACCTGGCACTGCAGCCGCTCGACCGGTTCGACGGATTCACCCACGCCGAACAGATGTTCCTCAGCGCACTGCGCTACCAGCTCAACGGACTGAGTTGGGCGCTGTCATTGGCCCAACGCACACGTACCCCCGCATTCACCGGCTACCTCGCAGAAGCCCAACGCAACGCCATCACCAAGATGTGCGACAAAAGGGTCTGGGGCTACTGGGCACGCGAGAACCTGGTGGGCTACGGCCGGTGGGATCCCGACCCGATCGCGCACCACAACGTCATGTACTCGGCCTACCTCGGCGTCATGATCGGCTGGTACGAGACGATGAACAGCGACAGGACCTTCAGCACCCCGGGGTCACTCCACCTCGTCTGGAACAACCGCCGCCAGTACCGGTACGACTTCGCCGGCCTCGCGGGTGCGATCCGAGCCAACATGCTCGAGCTCCGCGACTCCCCCCAGTACCCGTGCGAGCCCCATCTGGTCTATCCCGTGTGCAACACCTATGCGCTCAACACCCTTCGCATGCATGACCGACTCCACGGGACCGAACTGGCCGGTGATCTGGTCGACCGCGTCCGCTCCGACTACGACACCAGTAGATGGCGCAGATCCGACGGCCGCTTCTACAGCGGGAAGACGCGCGCCGGTCGGATCCCCTTCCTCCCACCCACTCTGACCAACGACGCCTGGATGGCCTACTGGCTCCACGCCCCCATGCCCGAGGTCGGCCTCGACACCTGGACGATGCTCCGGGAACGCCACCTACACCTCGCCGATGGGGAGATCTCGCTCACCGGCGCGATGGAAAAGCATGTCGACCCGGGCAATTACAGCGTCGCCCGAGGTGGAGGACCCACCTACGCGATCCTGCGGAAAGCAGCACGCGAATACGGGGACGACGACGTCGCCGACGCCCTGTCCGACCTGATCGATCGACGACACCCACTGACCACCTCCGCGGGAGCGGCCCGACACACCGGGTTGTCGACCCTCGGCAACGTCCTGGCCGCGATGGGTCGTTTCGGTGGCTCGTCGGTCACCGCCGATCTCCTCGACGGCACCATTCCCCTCGAGTGGTCCACGGGCCCCATCCTCGCCGACGCGCCCTATCCCGAGGTGCTGGTGGCTCGCGCCGTCACCGATGGTCACCGCCTCGACCTGGTACTCCGTCCCGGCACCGCCGACGCCACCGTGACCGAGTTGGTCGTCCGGCGCCTGAGTCCGCACGAGACCTACATGGTGACCGGTGGAACCAGGCCGTCTGTGACCGCCGACGGGAACGGCGTCGCCCACATAGGAGTCCGCCTGACCGGGCGGACGGAAGTACGTGTCGTGCCCGGCGACAACCCCCCGTCGCGGGATCCGGATGTCGCCTCGTGAGCGTCGCCTACTCCGATTAGCTGACGAGGTGGGCCGGTCGAAGGTGCCGGCGGCGCCCGAGCCCCGCGCGACTTGCCGGAGTGGCGGACCAGGTCTATATTTGCTTGCTGCAAGCAATCGAATCGTGCCGGGAGGACCAGATGGCGATCGACGCCGAACAGAGCGCCCAACTCGTCGTGGACCTGACACGCGTGGTCAAACTGCTCCGCGCTGTCAATGTCTCGGTCCCCCGCTTCCACGAGTCCCTCGAACCGTCAGCCCATCCACTGCTGTTCGCGATCCACGACGAACCCGCACGGGTCACCGACCTGGCAGACCGGGTCCACACCGACGTCTCGGTGGTGAGCCGCCAGGTCCGTCACCTCGAGACACTCCGCCTGGTCACCAAAGAGCCGGACCCGGACGACGGACGGGCGAGCCTCGTCACGCTCTCCGCCGAGGGGACCGACCTCGTCACCCGCGTGTTCGACGGCCGCGGCCAGTGGATGGCCGAGGTGCTCGCCGACTGGACACCCGAGCAGGCCGCCTCCCTCAACGAGGGGCTCACTCACCTCGCGGAGTCCCTGCGCACCGAACTCGACGCCCTCACGTCCGCCAAGGAGAACCGATGACCACCCCCGGGACAGCCGCCACGAGCACTGGCGCGGGCACAGGCGAAGACGGCGAGTTCACGCATCGCCAGATCCTCGTGATCCTCGCCGGGCTGATGTCCGCGATGTTCCTCGCCAGCCTGGACCAGACGATCGTCTCGACCGCCATCAGGACCATCGCCGACGACCTGCAGGGCCTGGACGCGCAGGCCTGGGTCACCACCGCCTACCTGATGACGTCGACCATCTCGACGCCCCTGTACGGCAAACTCTCCGACATCTACGGGCGCAAGCCGTTCTTCGTGATCGGCATCGTGATCTTCGTGTTCGGCTCCCTGCTGTGCACACTCGCCGACTCGATGTACACGCTCGCGCTGTACCGCGGGATCCAGGGACTGGGCGCGGGCGCCCTCATGTCGCTCTCGCTGGCGATCATCGGCGACATCATCCCGCCCCGTGACCGCGCCAAGTACCAGGGTTACATGCTCGCCGTGTTCGCCTCGTCCTCGGTCATCGGTCCGGTCGTCGGCGGCTTCTTCGCCGGCGTCGACACGATCTTCGGAATCGACGGCTGGCGCTGGATCTTCCTCATCAACGTCCCCATCGGCGCCATCGCGCTGACCCTGGTGATGCTCACCCTCAACGTCAAGAACGTTCGCGTCGACCACCGCGTGGACTGGGCGGGCGCGGCCGCGATCGTCGTCGGCCTGGTGCCGCTCCTGTTGGTGGCCGAACAGGGCAACACCTGGGGCTGGGGCTCTCCGGCCGCACTCGCCTGCTACGTCGTCGGCCTCGCCGGGGTCGGGCTGTTCCTCATTGTCGAGGCCCGGGCCGGCGACCAGGCCCTCATCCCCTTGCGGCTGTTCCGCGACCGCACCTTCGCCATCGTCACCGCCGGCGGGGTGATCGTGGGAATGGCCATGTTCGGCGGCATGATGACCCTGCCGCTGTACATGCAGATCGTCCACGGCGCCGATCCCATGGAATCCGGACTCATGATGCTGCCGCTGGTGGCGGGCATGATGGGCGCCTCGATCGTGTCGGGACAACTCATCTCCCGGACCGGCCGGGTCCGCGAGTTCCCGATCCTCGGCACCGCCATCTCAGCCGTCGGACTGTTCCTGCTGTGGACCATCGACGCCGACACCTCACTGACCCTGGTGATGGGCTACATGCTGGTCCTGGGTATCGGTCTGGGTAACTGCATGCAGCCGCTCACCCTGATCGTGCAGAACGCCGTGAGCCCGCGCGAGATCGGCGTGGCCACCGCGTCCGCCACCTTCTTCCGCCAGCTCGGCGGGACCGCCGGCGTGGCCGTGTTCCTGTCGATCCTGTTCAGCCGTGTCGGGGGCTCCATCACCAGTGAGTTGGAACAGGCCACTGCCGACGGCAGCCTCGCCCGCGGCGTGCAGGAGGGTCTGGCCGACCCGGCGCTTCGAGCGGACCCCGAGGCGTTCGGGATCGTCCAGGCGCTCGCCGACCCTGCGTCCGCGTCCGGCGCGGGCGCGCTCGAGACGGTCACCAAGGACTCCTCCGTCATCAACCGCCTGCCCGAACTGATCGCCTACCCCTTCGAACAGGGCTACGCGCTGAGCATGTCGGAGATCTACCTGGTCGCCGGCATCCTCTCCGTCATCGCCACGGTGGTCCTCGCCTTCCTGCCACCGATCGTGCTCCGGACCGGCTCGGCCCAGGCCGAGGCCGCCCGGGAAGCCGCGGCGGCGGCGCCGACGGGAACGGATGTCGCGGCGGCGGAGGCGGCCACGGACGAGACGGGCCGCTGACTACGGGGCCTACCCCTCGACGTCGGTCTTGAGGTTGGCCAGCAGCTGGTGCTGGATCCGCTTGAGCCCGGCCGGCGCGAAGGTCCGCTCGAAGAACCCGCCCACTCCCCCGGCACCGTCCCACGAGGTGGTCATCTCCACCAGCGCACCGCCGGTGGCCTCGCGCACGGTGTAGGTGGTGGCCATGGACGAGTTGGCGTCCTTCTCCACCAGCGACCAGTGCGCGGCGGCGTCGTCCACTGTCACCGTGGCCTTGACGTCCCGGCTGCGCTTCTTGGTGGCCTGGAGGTTCCACGCGGCCACGGTGCCGTGGCCGAGGCCGCCCTCGATCAACCGGTACGCGCTGAACTGCTCGGGCTGGATCCGGGGACGGACCTGGGTGTAGTCCGCGATCGCGGCCGTCACGGTCGCGACGGGCGCCTCGATGACGATGGTGTTGCTGGCGGTGACCCTGCCCATGATCGTGACTCCTCCTCTGACTGACCACGTCGCGCCCACCGGGGTCGCCGGCGGCGGCGCCCTCGACAAGGGCGCGTCAGACCACCTCCATCGTGCCCGATCTGTGGTCCCGCCGAGCACGCCACCTCGCCCCGAGCTTCCGGAGCTCCTCGAGCCAGAGGATCGACGAGCCCACCGCGACCGCCAACAGCCACTCGTCGGCGTGCAACGGGGTGGTGTCGAAGATCCCCTGGAGGAAGGGCACCTGGACCACGGCCACCAACAGCAACGGGACCGCGGCGAGCGCCACCCAGATCGGTGCGTTGTGCGCCATGTCGCGGGAGAACACCGACCCGACCGTGGAGCGGACGTTCATCAGGTTGAACACCTGGAAGAAGACGAAGGTGGCGTAGGCCAGGGTCGTCGCGAACAACGGCACGTCCGCGCGTTCGGGGAACATCGCCTCCGCGAACGCCAGGACCAGGAGTGTCCCGGTGGCCATGACCACGCCGAGCCACAGGATCCGCACCAGTCGTGACGGGGTGAGGATCTGCTCGTCGGCGGGTCGGGGTCGCCGCCGCATCGCGTCCTTCTCCACGGGTTCCACACCCAGGGCCATCGCCGGAGGGCCGTCCATCACGATGTTGACCAGCAGGACCTGTAGGGCGGTGAACGGCACGGCCGCCAGCCCGAACAACCCGCTGGCCAGGAACACCAGGACGAACGCCCACGCCGTGGTGAGCTGGAACTTCACGAACTTGACGATGTTGTCGTAGATACCGCGGCCCTGCTCGACGGCCGAGACGATCGTGGCGAAGTTGTCGTCGGTGAGCACCATGTTGGCGGCGCCCTTGGACACGTCGGTGCCGGTGATCCCCATCGCGATCCCGATGTCGGCCTGACTCAGTGCGGGCGCGTCGTTGACGCCGTCGCCGGTCATGGCCACCACGTCCCCGCCGGACTGCAGGGCCCGGACCATCCGGATCTTGTGCTCGGGGGACACCCGGGCCAGGACTCCCAGGCCGGGGGCGCGCCCGGTCAGCTCGTCGTCGTCGATCCCGTCGAGGTCCACCCCTCGCACGGCCTCCCCCTCGATCCCCAGGTCGCGGGCGATAGAGGAGGCCGTGACGAGGTGGTCGCCGGTGATCATGTGGACGGAGATGCCGGCCTGGCGTGCCACCCGGATGGCCTCGGCGGCCTCCGCGCGGGGCGGGTCGACTATGCCGACCACGGCGAACACGGTCAGGCCGCGCACCTCGTCCAGGAGCGCGCTCTCATCGACCGCGCCGGATCCCGACTCGAACGGGCGCCCCGCCACCAGCAGGGTCCGCAGTCCCCGCCCGGCGAGCTCATCTGTCGCGTGCCGGATCTCCTCGTGCAGTGCGTCGGTGAGTTCCACCGCGTCCGTGCCGTTCCACATGTGGGTCGACCGGGGCAGGAGCGCACCGGTGGCGCCCTTGACGCTGAGCGCGAGTTCCCCTCCCGGGGAGCGGTTGACGGTGGCCATGAACTTGTAGTCGGAGTCGAAGGGCACCTGGGCCACCCGCGGCCGGGCGGCACGCAGTCCCTCCACATCGAGCCCGCACTTGGTCGCGGCCACGAGCAGCGCGCCCTCGGTGGGGTCGCCGACGAGCTCCCCGTCGGTCACGATCGCGTCGTTGCACAGCGTCATGGCGACCGCGGCCCTCCGGAGATCCGGAACGGCATCCGGGTCGGAGGACAGGACCGTGCCCGCCGCCCGGTAACCGGTCCCGGTGACGGAGTAGGCCGACCCGTTCGCGACGATCCGCGTCACGGTCATCTCGTTGAGGGTGAGCGTCCCGGTCTTGTCCGTGGCGATGTGGCTGGTCGAACCGAGGGTCTCCACCGCCGCGAGATTCTTGATGATCGCCCCCTCGCGGGCGAGCCGCGAGGCCCCCATCGCGAGGGTGAACGCCACCACGGCGGTGAGACCCTCCGGGATCGTGGCCACGGCGAGCGAGACTGCGCTGAGGAGCATGTCCTCCCACGACTGCCCGCGCAACAGACCGATCCCCATGACCAGCGTCACCACGACCAAAGCGATCACGGTGAGGACCCTGGCCAGGACCCCGATTCGCCGTTGTAGCGGCGTCTGTTCACCACCCGCCCCGCCGAGCAACTCGGCGATCGCACCCATCTCGGTGTGCTCGCCGGTACCCGTGACCACCACGCGCGCGCGACCGCGGGTGACCTCGGTGTTCATGAACACCATGCCGGAGCGGTCACCGAGCGGCGCGTCCGCGGCGGCCACCGCTCCCGCCGTCTTGTCCACGGGGACCGACTCGCCGGTCAGCGCCGACTCGGCGACCTGGAACCGCGACGCCTCCAGGACCCGACCGTCGGCGGGGACCCGGTCGCCGGATTCCACCACCACGACGTCGCCGGGGACGAGGTCCGCACTGTCCACCTCGACCTCGGAACCGTCTCGCACGACCCGGCTGTGCGGCACCGCCATGTCGCGCAGCGCGGCCAGGCTCTCCTCGGCGCGCGTCTCCTGCACGTAGTTCAGGACGGTGTTGAGAACCACCACCAGGAGGATGACGACCGGGGTCTCCCACTCGCGCGAGATCACCGCGCTCACCACGGCCGCCACCGCGAGGACCATGATCATGGGGTCGCGGAGCAGCCGCAGGACCCGTCTCCAGGCCGGCACGCCGGCGGCGACCGACAGCGTGTTGGGTCCGTGTTCGGACAGGCGGCGCGACGCCTCGGCGCGGGTCAGACCGTTCGACCCCGCGCCGAGGCGGGAGACCACCTCTGCGGTGGGCAGGGTGTGCCAGGGGGTGCGCTGGCCCGTCTCAGGGGCGCGGTCCGTCGTCGTCATCCCCCCATCGTGCCCGGTCAGCTGCCCCGGGCGATCCACTCCTCCAGATGCGGGGACTCCTCGCCCACCTTCGTGCCGTCACCGTGGCCGGTGTGGACCAGCGTGTCGGCGGGCAGAGTGAGGATCCGGTCCCGGATCGAGGTGATGATCGTCGGGAAGTCGGAGTACGACCGTCCCGTGGCGCCGGGCCCTCCGGAGAACAGGGTGTCGCCGGAGAACAGCACGCCCGCCTCGGGGACGTGGAACACGCACGAGCCCGGCGAGTGGCCGGGGGTGTTCATGACCGTGAACCCGGTCCCTGCGATGTGGAAGGTCTGCCCGTCCTCGAGGTCCTCGTGTGCGACCGTCGGGTGGGTCTCCTCCCACAGCATCTGGTCACCGGGGTGGACGAAGACCCGGGTGTCGAGCTCTCGGGCCAACTCGGGGGCGACGGTG
>JBKBUP010000064.1:0-13071 GCA_046289795.1 Dietzia sp.
GCGGTCTGGGCGGCGCCGCTGCTGTCCGGGTTCACCCGCTCGTTCATCCCGGGTGTGGTGCTCCTCCTGGTGGGCGGGATGGTGATCGGCCCCAACGGACTGGGCCTGGCGGTGGAGTCCGGCGGGGTCGCGCTCCTGGCGGAGCTCGGCCTGGGGATGCTCTTCCTGCTGGCCGGGTTCGAGCTCGAGGTCTCCACCCTCACCGGGCGCAGCGGTCGGCGGGCGGCCGGGACCTGGATCGTCAGCCTGATCCTGGCGGCCGGGGTGGGGTGGATGGTCTCGGGCCGCTGGGAGACCGCCGTGGCGATCGGGCTCCTGCTCACCTCCACCGCCATCGGCACCCTGCTGCCGATCCTCAAGGGCTCCGGTCACGACAGCACTCCCGTCGGCCGCGCGGTCCTCACCCACGGAGCGGTGGGCGAACTGGGGCCGATCCTGGTGATGGCGGTGCTGCTCGGTACCCGCAGTATCGAGTCCTCCATCGCGGCCGTCGGGCTGTTCCTGTTCGCCGCGCTCGTGATCCTGGCGGTGCCGGCCCGCCTGCTCCACATCCCCGCACTCGGTCGGGCGCTCCTGCAGGGCACCACCTCCACCGGCCAACTGGCCATGCGGACGGTGATGTTGCTCCTGGCCACGATGATGGTCGTGGCCACGGTGTTCGGCCTGGACGTGGTGCTCGGTGCCTTCGCCGCCGGCATGATCCTGCGCCGGCTCGTCGACTCCCTCGGGGCGCATCTGCGCAGCGGCAGCAGCACCCAGGACCGCAGCCTCGCCGCGATCCTGCTCCGCCAGCTGGAGACCGTCGGCTACACCCTGTTCATCCCGGCCTTCTTCGTGGTCTCGGGGATGGGCATCGACCTCGGGGCCGTGGCGGCGTCGCCGTGGGTCCTGGTGGCGGCGGTGGTGAGCATGCTCGTCATCCGCGGTGGAGGGGTGTGGCTGGGCGAGACCGTCACCCGCGCGAGTCCGGGGCTCGACGGTCCGCGTGAGCGGGCGCGGGTGGGTCTCTACGCGGCGACCGGCCTCCCGATCATCGTCGCGGTCACCGAGGTCGCCGTGAACAACGGCCTGATGACCGGCGAGATCTCGTCCGTTCTGGTGGCGGCGGGGGCCGTCACCGTCCTGCTCTTCCCGCTCCTGGCGGAGCTGGTGCGGGCCGGGGACCCGGGTCGTGGACCGGGCGCAACGCCCCTGTCGGGGGCGGAACCCGGACCACCGGACTCACGGGGCGACGACGACGAGGTACGGCACCGGTGACGGTCGGCATCATCGGCGGGATCCGGGGAACCGGCGCCGAGCCGGCCGCCTAGCTGCGCGAGGTCGTCTCCGCGGACTCGCGCGTCGGCAGTGCCGTCGGCATCAGCAGCCGGGGCCCGTAGGCCAGGAGCAGACCTGAAGCCAGTGCGCCGACCCCGCCCGCGGCCATGTCCCCGATCGTGTCGTCGAGGGTCACGTAGATCCGGTCGGTGAGGTAGGCGTGGCCGATCCACTCGACCATCTCCCACAGCGCCCCCAGTGCCAGGCCGAAGGCCGTGGTCAGCACCACCGCCCCCACGGCCGAGAACCCGCGGGCGGACGGTGCTGACACGATCCCGCGGTGCGCGAGGAACAGGTAGGTCACCACCGCCAGGGCCCCGGCGCACACGAAGTGGACCGCGACGTCCCACCACCCGATCCGCGTGTAGAGGTCGAAGACGTTGCTCCAGGCCGCCACGAGCAACGTGGCGGCCACCGCGGTGTCCGCCCACGGCCTCATCCCGATGAAGCGCGGGACCATGACGCCGGGCAGGGCGAACGCGACGATCGCCGCGTCCGTCAGACCGTGGAGCAGCAGGGCCAGGAGCACGCTGAGGGTTCCGAGGATCCGCAGCGCGTCCGCCGCCATCTGCGCGCGGCTGTCCGCAGGGCGGAGGAAGTTGTCGATCATGTGCCGGAACCTCCTTCGTCGAGCTCCATGACGGCCTGTACGGGCAGATGGTCCGACGCCCACCCACCGCCGTGTCGTAGTGGGTTGACCGCGGCGTGGGTGACCCTAAATGCTGACGAGGCGAGTATCCAGTCGATGCGCGACCCGTTCCTCCGGGGCGCGCGGTAATCGGCGTACGTCCCCCACTCCTCGCTCACCCGGGTCCGGGCGCTGTACCAACTGTCGGCGAGGGTCCCGTCCCGCACCAACTCCCGCACCGCCGCGCCCGACGGGCCGGTGTTGAGGTCGCCGGTCACCACGGCAGGCATCCCGGCGGCGGACACCAGGTCTCCGATCGCCCGGGCGGACCGGAGCCGTGAGCGCGCCGAGAACGGGTCGAGGTGGGTGTTGACCACGAGGAAGCGTCGCGAGGTCACACGATCGCGGAACGTGGCCGAGACCATGACGCGGGGGAAGATGTTCCCCCAGGACACCGAACCCGCCCGGGTGGGTTGGTCGGACAGCGCGGCCTGATCCCAGTCGAGCAACTCGAGCCTGCCGGAATCGTAGAAGATCGGCGAGGCCTCGCCGCCTCCGTCGGCGCCCCTGCCCCGCCCGACGAGGTCGTACCCGGCGCCGAGGGCCTCGCGCACCACCGCCGCCTGATCCCCGAGCACCTCCTGGGCGCCGAGAAGGGTCGGGCGTTCGGCCGCCAGCAGCGCCCGGAGCCTGGGTGCGCGCCCACCCCAGCGGTCGGCCGGTCGCGCGAGCACGGCCGGCACCGGACGGCGGATGTTCCAGCTCATCACGTGGAGGGCCGGCGCCGTCACCTGTCCGATGAGGTACGAGGGCTCGGGCCCCGCGGCCGGGGCGGCGCCGGGGTCGTGCGGTGCCATCGTGCGGTCCTCGAATCCGGAGCGTGTGGTGGATCCCCAGTGTATTCGGGAAGGATGGCGATCGTGCCGATGCCTTCGCCCCTCCCCGTGAAGGACGGGGTCGGACCGACGCGGCTACGCGTGCCGACGGCCGGGCCGTGGGCGACGATCGCCGAGTACGTGGTCGAGCGGTTCGATCACCTCGACCCCGTCGACCTGTACCGCCGTTTCGCGGCTGGCGACTTCGTGGGCGCCGACGCCTGCCCGGTCGACCCCGGGGCGGTCCTCGGTTCCCACGAGTTCGTCTGGTATCACCGCGAGCTGCCGGCGGAGGCACCGCTCCCGTTCCGCGAGGAGATCGTGCACGTCAGCGACGATCTGGTCGTGATCGACAAGCCACACTTCCTGCCCACCACCCCGACGGGCAGGTTCCTTCGCGAGTCCGCACTCGTCCGGCTACGCGTCCGGCTCGACAATCCCGACCTCACCCCGGTCCACCGTCTGGACCGCGCCACGGCCGGGTTGGTGATGTTCTCGGCCCGCCCCTCCACACGGGGCGCGTACCAGACGCTGTTCGAGCGACGTGAGGTCGCGAAGGTCTACGAGGCGGTCTCGTCTCGACCGCCGGGGTGGGACCCACACACGCCGGAGCTCTCCGGGCGTCCGGTCCCCCTCGTCCACCGCGATCACCTCGAGAGGCTGCGTGGGCACCGGCGGGTCGCCGTCCGCCCCGACCGCCGACCCAACTCCGAGACCCTCGTCGACGTCCTCGGTACCGGCCGGAGCGCCGCCGGGCGCCCGGTCCTGCACACGATCCTGCGCCCCCGGACCGGGCGGTTGCACCAGCTCCGGGTTCACCTGTCGGCGTTGGGGATCCCGATCCTGGGCGATCGCCGGTACCCGGAACTCCTGCCGGAGGTCCCCGACGACCACTCGCTCCCACTGCAGTTGCTCGCCAGGGAGCTGGAGTTCACCGACCCGCTCTCGGGTGCGCACCGACGATTCGTCACCCGCCGGACGTTGTCCGAGGCGCCCGTGCCCGGCGACGCCGGAAGCTCAGGTGGATGACCCCGCTGGGTGAGGCGGTCGCCCGCGGGCTCCCGCCTGTCCGTCGGCGGCTGCGAGCTCGGCGACGTAGGCCGCAAGGTGGGTCAGGGTCTGCTGGCCACCCTCGACGGCGTGGTACTCCTCCACCGCCCGATCGCGGAGCTCGGCCGTGGGGAACACCGTGCGGAACCCGACACGGGTCCCCTCCCCCTCGGTCTCGAAGACCAGGACCGACTCGAACGCCTCCGGGTCGTCCGCGGACTCGCCGTGCAGAAGCGCGATCCGCTCTGCCGGGACGATCTCCCGCCAGGTGATCCACTCCTGGTAGTCGGTTCCGTCCGGGCCGTGCATGACGAAGTCCCAGACCCCGCCCACTCGGAACTCGAAGGACCGGGTGGTGGTGGTGAATCCCTCCGGTCCCCACCACCGCGACAGGTGTTCCACCCGGGTGAACGCGCGGAACACCAACTCGCGGGGCGCGTCGATGTACCTGGTGATGCCGACCTCGCGGTCCGCGGTCGCCGACCCGGTGGAATCTCCTCGTCCGTTCTCGTTCATGACCTACTCCTCCTGCTCTGCCCGCTGTTCTGCCCGCGCCATCTCGTGGACGTAGGCGTCCAATTTGTCGAAGCTCTCGTTCCAGAACCGCTCGAATCCGCCGATCCACTCGTGGACCGGTCGGAGCCCACCGGCGTCGAGGTCGTAGAGGCGCTGCCTGCCCTCACGTCGATCGCGCACGAGACCGACCTCGCGGAGCACCCGCAGGTGCTTGGACGCACCCGGCTGGGTGATCCCCAACTCGAGCGCGACCTCGGTCACCGGCCGCTCGCCCGCCCGCAGCAGGACCAGGATCTCCCTGCGCTGAGGCTCGGCGATCGCGTTGAACACGTCCGAGGTCGTCGCTGCTCGTGCCATGCCCACTATCGTATTCCCATATGGGCAAGTGCCAATGGCTTCGGCGCCGCTTGTCGCACCGATCTCCACTCAGCAGGTGGGCGAGGGCGCCGCTCCACTCCAGCGGTCGAGGGTCCACGCCACGAGTTGCGGCGTCAGCGGCGAGTCCGCGGCGACCAACCCGTTGTGGTCGCGACCCGGGTAGGTCCGGTAGTCGAGCGGCTCACCGTCCGCGCAACGGGCGTCCACCCAGTCCTGCTGCATCGCCGGCTTGACCAACGGGTCGGCCAGGCCCTGGGCGATCAGCACGGGCGCGGGCCACGGCCCGGTCGGCGAGTTCTCCCTCAGCTTCTCACCCAGGTCTCCGTCGAGCACCGCGTCGGGGAACACCTGCTCGGGGATCTGGGTACCCCGCACCAGCGCCGCGATCGCGTCCTGCTCGTTGAAGCACAGGTCGCCGATCTTCTCCACGCCGTGCGCGGTGCCCGGGTTGAGGTGACCGGCGAGATCCAGCTCGGGGAAGACCTCGTTCCACGAGTGCGCGATATACGCGGAGACCGTCTTGCCCCCCACCTCGTCCTTGCTCATCTCGGCGAGCGTGTAGAGGTCCGTGGCGGGAGCCATACCGGCGATGCCCAGCAGGGTCAGCTCGGGAGCGTAGGCCTCCGCGATCTGACCGGTCCACAGCGCGCCGTGCCCGCCCTGGGAGTGCCCCCAGACGACGGTGTCCGTGCTCAGGTTCAGGCCGTCCAGTTGGCGCGCCGCGCGGGAGGCGTCGAGGACGTTGCGGGCCTCCACCTGTCCGACCAGGTACGGGTGCATCCCGGAGGTGCCCAGTCCCACGTAGTCGGAGATCACGCCCGCCCAGCCGTGTTCGGTCACCATCTGCGTGAGCGCGGCACCCGCGCCGTCAGCGAACGGGGTGGGGCTCATCGACGGCGCGCAGCGCGGGACTATGCCGGTCGTCCCGTGTGCCACGCTGAGCAACGGCACCACGTCCGTGCCCCGGTCGCTCGGCGCGATGGCGGTGCCGCTGACGGCGGTCACGGTGCCATCCGGGCTGGTGGTGGAGTAGAGGATGCGCCAGGCGTCGGCCCCGGCGGGAACGCCTGTGGTGAGCGTCTCGGCCCTCAGCAGCACCCCGGGTTCGTCTGGCAGGGGCTCGGTGGAGGTGTAGAAGGCGTCGGGCGCCGGGCGGTCGTCGCCGCGCAGCAGCAGTGCGCTGCCGATCGCGAGCGCGGCCACCACCAGGAACACCGTCACCGCGAGGATCGTCCGACCCCATCTGCGTATACGTCCCGATCCGGCCCGCGCGGCCGCGCGTTCCCGGATGCGGTGGAGCAACGGTTCCAGGAGCCCGCGGAGTCCCACGAACACCAACCACGCGCCCACGCCGAACTTGATCAGCTCGATTGCCAGAACCGGCCAGGCCAGGCACAGCAACCCGAACAGGACGGCCGCGGTACCGCTGAACAACCCCGCCACCCGGCGGTCGGTCTCGCTGCGGACGGCGGCCACGATCGTGTGGACACCGTGCACGATCAACGCGGTGACCATGACCCACAGCAGGCTGCGGATACTCGCGGACTGCCAGACGAGCACCACGATCCCCGCCGCGGCGGTGGCCAGGCCGGTGAGGATCCGGGCCCACCACCGTGAGTGGCCGGCGCCGTCGACGCCGATCACCGTCGCCAGCCCGACGACGACGAGGCCGGCACCAGCCAACCTGACGATCTCCGGGAGGGCGAGATGGGCCAGGATCAACAGCGAACCCAGCGCGATCGCCACGAGCGCCAGGACGATGCCGGCGACCCGCCTGTTCCGACCGGCCCGATCGTCGACCATCTCGCTCATCGTCATCCCCTCGCGGTGGGCTCAGGTCGTCATGCCCACGGCACGGACCGCCCTCGAGTGAAGATATCTGCTATCCCCGCCCGTCCAGTTGGAACAGGGCGAGCTCACCCGTCCCTGGCTCCGGGGCGGTGTCCGAGAAGCCTGTCTCCGACCGCCGACGCCGGCACGCGGGGTGTGCTGTGATGAGGCCGTGGATGCCTCCCGCGTAGCGCCCCTGCTCCTGATGACTCTGTCCGCGTTCCAAGCCGGTCTGGCAGCCGGGGCTCCATGGGGACGCGCCTCATTCGGCGGCACCCACCCGGGCGTCCTCCCGCCCCGACTCCGCATGGTCAGCGGGATCGCGTCGCCGGTGTATCTCGCCGCCGCTCTGGCACTCCTCTCCGAGCGCACACCGCCACGCGCACGCGACAGTGTCTCGCGTGCCTGTGTGGGCATCGGAACCGCGGGCACCGTAATGAACGCCATCTCGCCGTCGCCACCCGAGAGGGTCTGGAGCGTGTTTTCCCTCGCCCTCGCCACCGCATCGTGGCGCGACGTCCGGCGCCGGCGAGGAACGCGGTAGAGCGCGTTATGCCGGGGATGCCGGCGGCGGCACACTGGAGGTCATGGACGACCTGAGAGTGGAGCCCGGCCCGGGCCTTCCCGACGGGCTACACGTTCCCGCAGGAGAGCTCCTCGAGCAGTTCTCCCGGTCCTCCGGGCCCGGCGGCCAGGGCGTCAACACGGCAGACTCCCGCGTGCAGTTGAGTCTGGATCTGGCCACGACCACAGCGCTGAGCGAGGTCCAACGCGCCCGGGCGATCGACAGACTCGCCCCTTCCCTCTCCGGCACCGTGCTCACCATCGCCGCCTCGGAGCACCGGTCCCAGAGGCAGAACCGGCGGGCGGCACGGAACCGGCTCGCGTCCCTGCTCCGCGACGCCCTCGCCCCTGAGACCGTCCGGCGGCCGACGCGGCCCACCTACGGTTCGCGCCTGCGACGCCTGGACGCCAAGAGCCGGCGTTCACAGGCCAAGGTGAGCCGGAGACGCCCGAACGCGTCGGACTGAGCCACTCGCGTACTGCTCCCCGTCGTGAGTGGGCGGGGTGGCCGACTACTGGTCGAAGGACATCCAGTTGGACAACTGGTCGGTGGAGACCTTCGTAAGCCACATCTGCCACAGCGGGCCGAAGGACACCCGCCGCACGCCCAGGTTCTTGAGAACGGCCAGGTCCCCGGCGCCGTGGCCCTTCACGGGATGCGCGGTCACGTTGACCGGGATCGACACCGCTCCGACGAGCCTCGTCACCTGGTCGGCGGACGTGAGCCCCACCGGGTAGACCGAGCGCGCGCCCGCCTGCTCCATCAGCACGATGCGCTCAGCCGCCTCGGCGAGTGGATCGGAGAAGACGTCGGTACCGAGCTTGACCGCATCCGTGCGGCCGTTGATCACGAACGGCACACCGGCGTCGTCCGCCGCGCGGCGGGCGCCGGCGATGTAGTCGGCGTGCTCATGCTTGTCGCGGACCCGGTCGCCCTCACCGTGGACCACGTCCTCGATGTTGGCCCCTACCGCGCCGGCCTCGAGCAGCCGCGCGATCAGCTCGTCCGGGGCGAGCCCGTACCCGGACTCCACGTCCGCGCTCACGGGCACATCGACGGAGTCGGCGATCCTGCTGACCACTCCGAGGTACTCACCGAAGTCCATCTGCTCGCCGTCAGCGCTGCCGATGGCGTCGGCGACCGGGTGGCTTCCCACGGTGAGTCCGTGGAAACCCACGCCCGCGGCGGTCCGGGCACTCCAGGTGTCCCAGACGGTCGGGAGAACCAGCAGGTCCCCCGAGTCGTGAAGATCGGCCAGTTCCCGTGCCCGTGCACCCACATCGGTCATCGTCGACGCCTCCTCGGCAGTAGCGGTCCCCCGACACTAGGCCTGATCTGGCAGACGCGATACCGACCGTCAGCGACCGCACCGGGGGGACGGCCCGACGCGGTACGCCCCGGTCGGGGTCCCCGCCGCCGAAAAACGCCGCGGATGCGTGCGTCGTGGGCCACAGTGCAGGGTGATGCCGAGACGATCACTCAACCGCGCATGTGCACCGATCGACCACACCGGGGGGCTCTGGCCACGCTGGCCCGACTCGGGTGATGATGGTGCAGGCGTGCTGATGCCGTTCCACAAGAACACGATCAGCCTGAAAAGAAAAGAGCCGACATGACCCCAGGCAGACAGACAATCATCTACACCCTCACCGATGAGGCCCCACGACTGGCGACGGAAGCGTTCCTCCCGGTCGTCCGCACCTTTACCGAGGCCGCCGACATCGACGTCACGACGACCGACATCTCGGTGGCTGCCCGCATCCTGGCCGCTTTCCCGGATCGGCTGACCGACGAGCAGAAGGTTCCCGACAACCTGGCCGAACTGGGATTGATGACCCAGGAACCGGGCACCAACATCATCAAGCTCCCCAATATCAGTGCCTCGGTCCCCCAGCTGAACACCGCCATCGCGGAACTCCAGGCCAAGGGCTACGACATCCCCAAGTACCCGTACGATCCGCAGACCCCCGAGGAGATCGAGGTCGCCGAGCGACTCTCCGCGTGTCTGGGCAGTGCCGTGAACCCGGTGCTCCGCCAGGGCAACTCGGACCGCCGCGCCCCGAAGGCGGTCAAGGAGTACGCCCGGGCCAACCCGCATTCCATGGGCAAGTGGTCGATGGCCTCGCAGACCCATGTCGCACACATGACGCACGGTGACTTCTACGCCGGCGAGAAGTCGATCATCCTCGACCGCGCCTGCGATGCGCGGATGGAGGTGGTGACGCCGGACGGCGAGACCCACGTCCTCAAGACGGTGCCCCTCGAGGCCGGCGAGGTCGTCGACTCCATGTTCATGAGCAAGAAGGCGCTCCTCGAGTTCTACGAGGAGCAGCTCAACGACGCCAAGGAGACCGGCGTCATGTTCTCCCTCCACGTCAAGGCCACGATGATGAAGGTCAGCCACCCCATCGTGTTCGGCCACGCGGTCAGGGTCTTCTACAAGGAGGCCTTCGAAAAGCACCACGACCTGTTCGACGAGCTCGGGATCAACGTCAACAACGGCATGGTCGACCTGTACGACAAGATCGAGACGCTCCCGTCCTCCAAGAAGGAGGAGATCATCGAGGATCTGCACCGGTGCCACGAGCACCGGCCGGAGCTGGCGATGGTCGACTCCGCCCGCGGCATCACCAACTTCCACTCGCCCTCGGACATCATCGTCGACGCGTCGATGCCCGCGATGATCCGTATCGGCGGGAAGATGTACGGCGCCGACGGTCGCAAGAAGGACACCAAGGCGGTCATCCCGGAGTCCACGTTCGCGCGGATCTACCAGGAGATCATCAACTTCTGCAAGACCAATGGTTCGTTCGATCCGACCACCATGGGGACCGTCCCGAACGTCGGACTCATGGCCCAGAAGGCCGAGGAGTACGGCAGCCACGACAAGACCTTCGAGGTCCAGTACGACGGCGTCGCCAACATCGTCGACGCCGCCACCGGCGAGGTCCTGCTCTCCCAGGACGTCGAAGCCGGCGACATCTGGCGCATGTGCACCGTCAAGGACGCGCCGATCCGCGACTGGGTGAAACTCGCGGTCGACCGCGCCCGCGCCTCGGAGATGCCGGCCGTCTTCTGGCTCGACCCGTACCGCCCGCACGAGAACAACCTCATCACCCTGGTCAGGAAGTACCTCGCCGACCACGACACCGAGGGCCTGGACATCCAGATCATGTCCCAGGTGCGTGCCATGCGGTACACCCTCGAGCGCGCGTGGCGAGGCCTGGACACCATCTCGGTGACCGGCAACATCCTGCGCGACTACCTGACCGACCTGTTCCCGATCCTCGAGCTCGGCACCAGTGCCAAGATGCTGTCGATCGTGCCCCTGATGGCGGGCGGTGGACTGTACGAGACCGGCGCGGGCGGATCGGCGCCGAAGCACGTCCAGCAGTTGGTGGAGGAGAACCACCTGCGCTGGGATTCGCTCGGCGAGTTCCTCGCACTCGGGGCGAGCCTGGACGACCTGGGGCGCAAGGATGACAACCCCAAGGCCACTATCCTGGCCAAGACGCTCGACACCGCGACCGGCAAGCTGTTGGAGAACCGGAAGGGGCCGTCCCGCGTCACCGGTGAGCTCGACAACCGAGGTAGCCAGTTCTGGCTCGCGCTGTACTGGGCCCAGGAGCTGGCCGCGCAGACCGAGGACAAGGACTTGGCGGCGCACTTCGCTCCGCTGGCGGAGAAGCTGACCGCGGACAAGGACACCATCCTCGAGGAGCTGCTGAAGGTCCAGGGCACCAAGGTCGAGCTGGGAGGCTACTTCCAGCCCTCCGTCGAGAAGCTGCGGGAGGCCATGCGCCCGAGCGAGACGTTCAACGCCGCTCTCGAGAGCACCCTCGCCTGACCCGACCCTTCCGCCCCACCGCACCCCGCCCCACCGCACCCATCGGCCACTTGCCGGTGGGTGCGGTGTCGCATGGTGCCGACAGCGCACGCGCATGATCGTCGACTCACCTCGCGGCTATCCGGGATGGCGTTAGGGTGAGCCAGGTCACACTTCCTGGAGGGCATCATGAACCACGTGTACAGCGTCACCGAAATCGTCGGCTCGTCACCGAACGGGACGGACGAGGCGATCACCAATGCGATCGCGGAAGCATCCAAGTCACTGCGCAACCTCGAGTGGTTCGAGGTGCAGTCCGTCCGCGGAAAGTTGGACGGGGACAGGGTGGCCCACTGGCAGGTGACCATCAAGGTCGGGTTCCGGCACGAGTCCTGAGCATCGTCTGACCCGCCGGCCGGGCATGCTCCCCGCTCGGCGAAGAGTCGATCCCGCATCCAGCCGCATATAGTCGGGCGAGGAGCTGGCTTCGGTTCCCTGATGATGGGAGTCCGGATGTCCGGAACCGCTGAACCGTCCGCTACCGCCTCCGGCACTACACCAGGTGAGGTCTCACCGGGAGGCGATCTCCTCACCCTCGGTCTACTCGCGGGCTCCAATATGGAGAACGAGCGACGGTTACCGATACACCCCCGCCACCTCGACCGGATCGATCCGGACGTGCGGTCGCGGATGATCGTCGAGCGCGGTTATGCCGCCGACTTCCAACTGGAACCCGGCTACGTCGAGTCGCGCGTGGGTCGGGTCGCGGATCGCGTCGAGGTGCTCGCCGCCGCTGACGTGTTGCTGCTGCCGAAACCCCAGTTGGGCGACATGACCGAGATCCCCGAAGGTCGCGTCCTGTGGGGGTGGCCCCACTGCGTCCAGGATGCGGGATTGACGCAGGCTGCGATCGACCGCCGTCTCACCCTCATCGCCTTCGAGGCGATGAACCACTGGACCCGTCAGGGCGAATTCAGTCTGCACGTGCTCCACAAGAACAACGAGCTCGCGGGCTACTGCTCCGTGCTGCACTCGTTGAGCCTCATCGGGTCTACCGGCGACTACGGGCCACGACTCAGTGCGGTCGTGATCGGCTTCGGCGCGACAGCACGAGGCGCGGTGACCGCCCTCAAGGCGCACGGGATCCACGACATCCAGGTCCTCACACAGCGCGGCGCCTCGGCGGTCGGCTCCCCGATCCACAGCGCGCAGATCACACAGCTCAACACCGACGAGGGCGCGACGCACCTCAGCACGGTACCCGCCGAGGACGGCGACGTCCTGCTCCCCACGTTCCTCGCGTCGCACGACATCGTCGTCAACTGCACGCTCCAGGACGTCACGGCACCGTTGACCTACCTGCGGAACGTGGACCTCGAGGAGTTCGCGCCGGGCAGCCTGATCATCGACGTCTCGTGTGACGCCGGAATGGGCTTCGAGTGGGCGAAGCCCACCGGGTTCGACGATCCGATGTTCACCGTCGGGCAGGGAGTGAACTACTACGCCGTCGATCACAGTCCGTCCTACCTGTGGAACGCAGCGACGTGGGAGATCAGCGAGGCGCTCCTCCCTTTCCTGCGCACTGTCATGGAAGGCCCCTCCGCATGGGAGGAGAACACCACGATCACCCGTGCGATCGAGATCCACGAGGGCGTCATCAAGAACCCGAACATCCTGGCGTTCCAGGGCCGCGCGTCCGACTATCCCCACGCGCGGACCGCCCGATAACGCGGTCGAACCGCAGGCCACCACCAGCGCGCGCATGGCCTCGATGTCACCGGAATGACCCGTTGCGATATCGAGCGTCACATAGTCCCTATCACGGGTACCCGTTGCGCCCATCGCGCTGAACCACCGATACCGCGACCCGGGCGGCCCGGCCGGGGGTTACCCGAACCGCGGTTTGCCCGAACCGCGGTTTATCCGAGCTGAGAGCCGACGACGTGTCTTCATACAACAACGCCCGGCGACGGCAGGGAGTCCTGGAGGACTGGAACGACAGCCGTGGTTTCGGCTTCATCACGCCGTCTTCCGGGGGTGCGCGTGTGTTCGCTCACGTGAGTGCGTTCCCGCGTGGACGGCGACC
>JBKBUP010000065.1:0-12994 GCA_046289795.1 Dietzia sp.
AATCTCTTCGCACTGACGGCCGACGACGGACGCAAACGGTGGTGCCTGCGCCTGCCGACCGACGGACCGCGCATCACGGCCACCGTCGACGGCCGAGGCTCGCTGTTCGTCCCCATGTACGGCGGGGTGGGTGCGGTGTCGGCTGAGGGCGAGAACCGCTGGTTCGCCGGGACCCGGGGCATCCCCACCACCATCACACTGCTCGACAACCGGAACCTGCTGGTGATCTCCCACCTGGGGCTCGTGCGGGTGATCAACACCCAGACCGGCCTGGACGCCTCGTCCGAACTGCCCGTCGCCGGCGAGATCGCGCCGTCCGGTCCGGCCTTCGGGTCACCGTGGTGCGGCATCGGTGAGCGGGGGTGCCCCGCGCCGGGCCCAGCGGCGGTCGACACGGGGACCGGGACCGCCTACCTCACCGCCTGGACGCCGGGGGCCCCGGCGCCCGAACTGGTCGCCGTGCGGTTCACCGCGGACGAGGCCGGACAGCTGGAGGTGGTGTGGCGCACCGGGCTCCCCGAGGGCCGCCTCGGCGTCCCGGTGGTCCTGTCAGATGACCGGGACGAGGTCTATCTGCACTCCGAGGACGGCACCCTGGCCGCATACTCCACCACCGACGGCTCCCCGGTGTGGTCGACCCCGGTCGGGTACCGGCCCGACACACCGCCCGCGCTGCTCCCCGACGGCACCCTGGTCACCGGTGGTCGCACCACCACCGTGTGGAGGGGTCTCGACGATGACCACGCCGCCGACGCCGGCCCGGCGCCCGTGGTGGCCGTCCGCGGGGAGGACGGAGAAGGCCGCGAGGCCTGGCGGCGCGACGACCTGCGGCAGCTCACCAACCCCGCCGCCACCGAGGACGGCCGGGTCCTGGTCGCGGTCCGGTCGGGTGGGACCGGGGACGAACCCGGCATCGCCCTGCTCGTGCTGGACGGCGGGGACGGCAGCACCCTCCACGAGATCGATGTCCCGGCTGCCAGTGGTCCGGTCTCCGGCCTGAGCGTGGACGACGAGGGTCGCATCGCGCTCACCACCGCGATGGGCGCGGTCTACCTCTACGAGTGAACACCGACCGGCCGGGCCGTCCGCGGTCCACACACGAACACCACCGCCGATCTGTCGATCCTGGTCACCACCAGCGCGAGCGGGCGGGAGCCCTTGAGCGCCAGTGAGCGCCGCAGCACGTCCGGGTCCGTGTCCACCCCGCGGACGAGGATCTCCAGCGAACCGCAGTCCCGCTGTCTCAGGACCTGCCGCAGCTCCTTGCGGTCGAGTCTGCACCGCTGCAGTACCTCGAACCCCGTGTAGCCGACCGGGATCCGCGGGCCTGTCAGGTGGGCGATCCGGTGGTCGAGTTGGCGGAGCCCGTGTCGGCGGGCCCAGTGCCGGACCAGGCCGGCGCGGACGACGGCCCCGTCGGGATCCACGATGAACCGGTCCGCCTCGCCGTGGGCGTCGACCTCGTCGTCGTCGCCGTCCGTGACCTCCTCCACGTGCACGGCGACGCCGTCGGTGACCAGCCGCGGCGGGCCCCACGGCGGGGGCGCACCGGTCCCGGTGGTGCGCACGACGGTTGCCCTGCGCCGCACCCCCGCGGCCAGTCCCGGCGACCACAGACACGCCTCGCGCACCGACCCGTCCAGGGAGACCAGCTCGACCTCCCCGGAATGGTCGAGCACGGAGGTGTCCAGGCCGGGCGCGCACTTGATCACGTGGTCCCGGTCGCGCGCCACCGCGAGGAGATCCGGCAGCGGAGGGCTGAGCTGATCGGGGTCGTGGATCCGTCGGCCACCGGACCGGCGTGCGGGATCGGCGACCAGCACCGTGTCCCGACTGGGCGGGGCGAGGGCATCGGCCACGCACACCAGCGCGCCGGGCACGTTGTGGGCGGCCATCCGGGTCCGCACCCGGTCGAGATCGGAACCGACGACCCGGTCCGCGGTCCGCACGAGTTCACCCAGCTCGGCGCCCACCGAGCAGGTGACGTCGTGGACGTCGCGACCCGCCAGTCGTTCGGCCCGGAGTGCGGCGACCGGCCAGGCGGTGGCCTGCTGCACCGCCTCATCCGTCAGCAGCATCCGCTCGGCACCCCGGATCCGGCCGTGCGCGCGCCGGCGGGCGGTCACCACGTCGATGGCGGCGGCGGCGTGGACGGGGTCCACCCGCCTCACGGCGGCCGTCGAGGCGACCAGCCGCCCGCGCGACCAGTCGAACCCGGCGGCCAGCGCGAGCAGCTCCCGGCCGGCATCGGTGAGCAGGAAGTCGAGGTCCTCCGGGGTCACCGGTCCACCGCCTAGTTGCCGCCCGGCGCGATGGTCCGGGGGGTGTCGAGGAGTTCGGCGACGTCTGCCGCCGCGGCGAGGTCGGCGAGCACGTCGAGCGTCGGCCGGAGCATGCCCAACCGTCCGAGGGTCCCCGCGGCGGCGGCGTCATCGGCGCGCATCCACCCGGCCGCGCGTGCCTCGCTCGTTCCCCCGTCGGGCTCGGCTCCCTCCGGCACCGCGGCCACGAAGAACAGCGTGTCGTAGCGGCGCGGGGGCCCGAGCGGCGTGGTCCAGCGGTCCCACGGGCGCAGCAGGTGCGCGGACAGGGTCAACCCGTGGGCCGCGAGCAGGGAGTCCAGGTCGCCCTCCCCCGCGTCGAGGGCCCGCCGCTCCTCGGTGCCGGGTGGATGGAGATGGCCGGGCGGATGGAGTGGGCCGGGTGGATGGAACGGGCCGGGCGGATCGCAGGGGCGGGCCGCGGGGTCGGGCTCGGCCAGCAGCACGCCGGTCTCCTCGAACAGCTCCCGCGCCACCCCCCGGACGGCAGCGGCGGCGCGCTCCTCACCGATGCCGAAGGACTCGGCCCACCAGCGCGGTTCCGGCCCACGCCACGGCCGGGTGCCCCGGTAGTCCCGCGGCTCCACGCCACCGCCGGGGAAGACGGACATCCCGGCCGCGAACTGCATGGTGGCCACGCGGTGCTGGAGGAAGACCTCGAGTCCCCCGCCGAGGCGCGCGTCGCGGACCAGCGCCACCGTGGCGGCCTCGCGGACGGGGACCGCCCCGGGTGGGGACGCCACGGGGTCGACGGTGCGGCTCACGGACGTCGGTGACGGCCGGAGCGACGCGCCCGCCGGGCGAAGTAACGTCCGTCGATCGCGTCCACGACGATCGACTGGGCGAACGCGAGACTGAGGTTCTCGGAGGTGATCACGTCATCGATCAGCCCGGTGGCCGTCACCCCTCCCTCGGCGAGCAGCATCGCGTGGGTGAAACCCGGGGGGATCTCCTCCACGTGGTGGGTCACCAGGACGGTGGCGGGGGCGTCGGGGTCGAGAGCCATGTCCGCCAGACGGGCGACCAGATCCTCCCGGCCACCCAGGTCCAGGCCCGCGCCGGGCTCGTCCAGCAGGAGCAACTCCGGGTCGGTCATCATCGCGCGGGCGATCAGTACCCGCTTGCGCTCGCCCTCCGAGAGGGTCCCCCAGGTGCGGTCGGCGAGGTGTTCCCCGCCGATCATCTCCAGGGTGTCCGCGGCGCGGTCGAAGTCCGCCTGGTCGTAGGCCTCACGCCACCTGCCGAGGACCGCGTACCCGGCGGAGACCACCAGGTCCTTGACCACCTCGTCGCCGGGGATCCGGCCGGCGACCGCGGCGGACGACAGGCCCACCCGGCTGCGGAGCTCGGTGACCTCGGTGCGTCCCAGCTGCTCGCCCAGGATCACCGCCGACCCTGTGCTGGGGTACTCGAGAGCCGAGGCGATCCGCAGCAACGAGGTCTTGCCCGCGCCGTTGGGCCCCAGTACGACCCATCGCTCGTCCAGCTCGACCTGCCAGGTGACGGGGCCGACCAGGGTCCGCCCGTCCCTCCGGAGGGAGACGTCACGGAGGTCAAGGACGAGGTCGGGGTCGGTCTCGATCAGCGTTCTCACGGTCCCCATCTAACCCCGTATCCGGGAGCCGGGTGGCGAGGAACACGGCACGTGCACGTGAACGAGACGCGACGCCCCTCCCCGATCGGCGCCCGCTTCGATAGCGTCGTGTCCGTAGAGGCCTCCGCACGGCGGAGCCCGCAGCCGAGAGGAGCACCGACGTGAACGACCGTCTGGCCATCGACGAGGTCCGCCCCCTGGTCTCCTGTGGGAGGTTCCCCGCCAAGTCGGTCGTGGGTGAGGTGTTGCCGATCTCGGCGACCGTGTGGCGGGAGGGCCACGACGCGTTGTCCGCGAGCCTGGTCGTCCGTCGCCCAGGTGGGGCATCCTCGCGGTCGACGATGGCCCCCGGGACGGAGGCGGACACCGTCCACGCCCTCCTGACCACCGACGTGCCCGGTATGTGGTCGTTCCGCGTCGAGGCGTGGTCGGACCCGTTCGCCACGTGGAACAGCGGCATCGTCAAGAAGATGGACGCGGGCCAGGGCGCCGACGTCCTGGGCAACGAGTTCGAGGTGGGCGCACGGGTACTCGACACCGCCGCCGCGCAGGCGTCCGCGACGGGAGACACCGACCGTGCTGCGCTCCTGGCGGACGCGGCCGCCGCGCTCCGCGGCACCGGAGACGCCCGGACACGGACCGCCCGCGCGCTGTCCGCCGAGGTCGCGGCGGCGATGGCCGCCGGCCCGGTCCGCGAGCTGGTCACCTTCGGCCAGACCCACCGCGTGTGGGTCGACCGCCGCGAGGCCCAGTTCAGCTCCTGGTACGAGTTCTTCCCCCGCTCCACGGGCGGGTGGGACGAGGACGGTCGGCCCGTCCACGGCACCTTCGCCACCTCCCGCAGCCACATCGATCACGCCGCGGACATGGGCTTCGACGTGGTGTACCTGCCTCCCATCCACCCGATCGGGGTGGTCAACCGCAAGGGCCGCAACAACTCCCTCACCCCCGAACCGGGCGACGTCGGCTCCCCCTGGGCCATCGGTTCCGCAGAGGGCGGTCACGACGCCGTGCACCCCGGGCTCGGCAGCATCGAGGACTTCCGCGGGCTGGTCGAGTACTCCGCCACGCGCGGGATCGAGATCGCACTGGACCTGGCGTTGCAGTGCGCCCCGGATCACCCGTGGGCGCAGGCCCACCCCGAGTGGTTCACGGTGCTGCCCGACGGTCACATCGCCTACGCCGAGAACCCGCCCAAGAAGTACCAGGACATCTATCCGGTCAACTTCGACCTGGACCCCGAGGGCATCTACGCCGAGGTGCTCCGGGTGGTGCGCCTGTGGACCTCCCTGGGCGTACGGATCTTCCGGGTCGACAACCCGCACACCAAACCGGCCGATTTCTGGAGCCGGCTGATCGCCGAGGTCAAGCGCACCGAGCCCGACGTGCTGTTCCTCGCCGAGGCCTTCACCCGTCCCGCCCGCATGTTCGGACTGGCCAAGCGGGGCTTCTCGCAGTCGTACACCTACTTCACCTGGAAGACCACCAAGTCCGACCTGGTGGAGTTCTGCGAGCAGCTCCTGGCACACGTCGACGAGGCCCGGCCGAACATGTTCACCAACACCCCGGACATCCTCCACGAGTCGCTGCAGCGCGGCGGTCCGGCGATGTTCGCGATCCGGTCGGTGCTCGCGGCCACCCTGTCACCGGCGTGGGGCGTGTACTCGGGATTCGAGCTGTTCGAGTGGCAGCCGGTCGCCGACGGCAGCGAGGAGTACCTGGACTCCGAGAAGTACGAACTCCGACCCCGAGACTTCGCGGGCGCCGAGGCGGCCGGCCAGTCCCTCGCCCCGTGGCTACGGACCCTCAACCGGATCCGCCGCGAGCACCCCGCTCTACAACAGCTCCGTACCCTGCGCTTCCACGCCGTGGACAACGACCAGATCATCGCCTACTCCAAGCTCGACCCCGCCACGGGCGACTGCGTCCTGGCCGTGGTCTCGCTCGACTCCCACGGAGTCCAGGAGGGCACCGTCACGCTGGACATGGCCGCCCTGGGGTACAGCGACGACGCCCGGTTCAGTGTCCACGACGAGGTCTCGGGCAACGAGTTCCACTGGGGATCGAGCAACTACGTCAGGCTCGAGCCGTGGACGGCGGTCGCACACATCGTCGTGGTCCCGCCGTGCGACGAAGCACGTAGGGTCGAACTGACCTACCGCACGCACATCGTGGATTGAGGCATAACGGCATGGGAAAGCACCAGAAGAAGGGCCGACCCGCTCCCGGCAGCTCCGCAGAGGAGCCCGGGAGGGTGCCACCGCCCGTCGACCCGGAGGCCACCTGGCTGACACCGGAGCAGGTCGCCGAGGACCGGGCGGGGCAGACCCCGTCGTCGTCCACACCCGTCGAGTCGTCCGCACCCGTCGAGCAGACGGGTGAGATCCCCCGCGACGCGCTGGACGCACTGCGGTCCGGGACCCACCGCGACCCCCACTCGGTCTACGGTGCCCACCGGGCCGGTGACGGTTCCGTCTTGCGCACCCTGCAGCCCGGCGCCACCTCGGTGGAGATCGTCCTCGGCGAGCGCACGGTGCCCATGGAACCACTCGGCGACGGCATGTTCCGGGCGACGATGTCCGAACCGGACGTCCCCGACTATCGGTACCGGGTGACCTACCCGGACGGTCACACGAGATCCGTCGCAGACGGGTACCGCTTCCTGCCGACTCTCGGAGAGATCGACCTCCACCTCATCAACGAGGGCCGGCACGAGCGCCTGTGGACCGTCCTCGGGGCGCACGTCCGCACATATGACACCCCCGGTGGTCCCGTCACCGGTACGTCCTTCGCGGTCTGGGCACCCAACGCCCGCGGGATCAGCGTGGTGGGCGACTTCTGCGCGTGGAACCCGGTCGCCCTGCCCATGCGCGCGATCGGCGCCTCCGGGGTGTGGGAACTGTTCGTACCGGACGTCACCGACGACGCCGTCTACAAATTCTGCGTCCGGGGCGCCGACGGCCGGACCGTCGACCACGCCGACCCGCTGGCCGTGGCCACCGAGGTGCCCCCCGCCACCGGGTCCAGGGTGTTCACGTCCGGGTACGAGTGGGACGACGACGAGTGGGTCGCCGCCCGTGCGACCCGCGACCACTCCAGGTCCCCGATGACCGTCCTCGAGGTCCACGTGGGCTCCTGGCGGCCCGGACTCGGCTACCGCGAGTTCGCCCACCAGTTGGCCGATCACGTGACCGATACCGGCTTCACCCACGTGGAGCTGATGCCCGTCGCCGAGCACCCCTTCGGCGGATCGTGGGGCTACCAGGTCTCCTCCTACTTCGCCCCCACCAGCCGCTTCGGCTCACCCGACGACCTGCGCTACGTCGTCGACCACCTGCACTCGCGCGGCATCGGCGTGCTGGTGGACTGGGTCCCCGCGCACTTCCCCAAGGACGAGTGGTCCCTGGGCCGCTTCGACGGCACCCCTCTCTACGAGCACGCCGACCCCCGCCGCGGCGAACAGCCCGACTGGGGTACCTACGTGTTCGACTTCGGTCGTCACGAGGTCCGCAACTTCCTGGTGGCCAACGCCCTGTACTGGGCCGAGGAGTTCCACGTGGACGGCCTGCGCGTCGATGCGGTCGCCTCGATGCTCTACCTGGACTACTCGCGCAACGAGGGCGAGTGGACCCCCAACCGCTACGGCGGTAGAGAGAACCTCGAGGCCATCTCGTTCCTGCAGGAGGTCAACGCCACCGTGCACCGGGAGCACCCCGGCTTCCTCATGATCGCCGAGGAGTCGACCTCGTGGGGCGGGGTCACCGCCCCCACGGAGACCGGCGGGCTCGGGTTCTCCATGAAGTGGAACATGGGCTGGATGAACGACACCCTGCGCTACGTGGGGCTCGATCCCGTGTACCGCGGCCACCACCACGGGGAGGTCACGTTCTCCCTGATGTACGCGTGGAGCGAGCGCTTCGTCCTCCCGCTCAGCCATGATGAGGTCGTGCACGGCAAGGGCTCGATGTGGCAGCGCATGCCGGGTTCCTCGTGGGACCGGGCCGCCGGGTTACGCGGCCTCTACGCCTACATGTGGGCGCACCCCGGAAAGAAGCTGCTCTTCCAGGGCATGGAGTTCGGCCAGGTCGGCGAGTGGAACGACGAGCAGGGCGTCACCTGGGAGAATCTCGAGGGCTGGGAGGGCGAGTACCATCGCGGGATCCTCGCCTCGGTGCGGGACATGAACGCCCGCTACGCCGAGAACCCCGGCCTGTGGACCCTCGACGACGACCCGTCCGGCTTCTCGTGGATCGACGCCAACGACTCCTCGCACAACGCGTTGTCGTTCCTGCGGACCGATCACGCCGGCAGCACCATCGCGTGCGTGGTGAACTTCTCGGGCCGAACCCTGGATGACTACCGGATCGGTCTGCCCGAGGCCGGCTACTGGGAGGAGATCCTCAATACCGACGCTTCGGCCTACGAGGGCTCGGGCACCGGCAACCTCGGCGGGGTCCACTCCCAGGAGCACTCACACCACGGCCGCCCCCACTCGGCGAGCATCACCGTGGGCCCGCGCGCCGCGGTGTGGCTGCGGCACACACGCTGACGGCGAGGGGTAGGCGGGCCTCACCGCACCCGCGCTGACGGAGCGCGGGCCTCAGTACAACGCGTTGGCGAGGTTCCGGCGGGCGGCCAGCACCCGCGGGTCGTCCGCCGGAAGTGCCTCGAGGAGGTCCACCAACCGCGCCCGCAGCGTCGCACGGTCGTCTCCCGCGCTCACCCGGATGGCGTCGACGAGCACGGCGAACGCGGGCTCGTACTCCCCGCCCACGAGCGCTCGGTCGGCCGCCCGCAGCGCCGCGGGGACCGTGCCCTCGCCGGCGTCGGCCCCCTCCGTCGCGCGGCGAGCGGACTGCACGTACCTCAGCGCCTCCAGGAGCGAGTGGTCACCGGGGCGTGAACCCACCAGAGCGGTGAAACGCTCCTCGGCGATGGCCAGATCCCCTTCCGCGAGTGCGTCCTCGGCGGCGTCGCGTTCGGTGTCCGCGGGCTCCTCCTGCTCCTCGGCGGCCTCCGCCTCGGGCATCCCGCTGAGCTTGCCCTCGGTGGCCTGGAGGACGGCTGCGATCCACTGACGGAGTGCGTCCTCGGGCTGTTCACCCTCGAAGTCCGCAAGGGGGCGACCCGCCGCGACGGCGACGACGGTCGGGACCGCTCGCGCCTGGAACGCCTGGGCTATCCCCGGAGCGGAGTCCACGTCGACGATCGCGTGCACCCACTGACCACCCGCCTCCTCGGCCAGCGAGGAGAGCAGGGCGGTCAGCACGGTGGGAGCACGCCGGGACATGAGTTCGACGATGACGGGCACCTGCGTCGACCGGACCAGGACCTCCTGCTCGAACGACGCCTCGTCGACCTCGACCAGCGTCGCGGGCCCGGTCGCCGCGCCGGGAGCACGAGCGGCGGCGGCGGGGTCCCGCTTCGCCTCGGCCCGTTTCTTCAACCCCGACAGATCGACGGCGCCGGCGAGGGATGCCGCGAGCTTCTGCTCGGAGGCGGACGGGGGTCGGTTACCTGGTCTCGTCACGCCCTCGATCCTGCCACGGCGGGTCCGATCGGGTGTCAGCTGGTCGCGGGCACCCGGATCAGCAGGGCGTCACCCTGGCCGCCACCGCCACAGAGCGCGGCCGCGCCGAGTCCGCCACCGCGGCGGGCGAGCTCGAGCGCGAGGGTGAGGACGACGCGGCTGCCGGACACACCGATCGGGTGCCCGATCGAGATGGCGCCACCGTTGACGTTGACCTTGTCGGGGCTCACCCCGAGCGCCTTGGTCGAGTGCAGACCGACCGAGGCGAAGGCCTCGTTGAACTCGAACAGGTCGATGGACCCGACCTCGACGTCCGCGCGACGGCAGGCGTCGAGGATCGCGTCGGCGGGCTGGTGCTGCAGCGTCGAGTCCGGACCGGCGACCGTGCCGTAGCCGACGATCTCGGCCAGCACCGGCCAGCCCTCGGCCTCCGCACGGGCGGCGGTGGTGACGATGACCGCAGAGGCGCCGTCGGAGATCTGGGACGACGAACCGGCCGTGATGGTGCCGTCCTTGGCGAACGCCGGCCTGAGCTTGCCCATCGACTCGGCGGTCGACTCCGCACGCACACCCTCGTCGGAGTCCACGACGGTGTCGCCCCGGCGGCCCTTCACGGTCACGGGGACGACCTCGTCGGCGAAACGGCCCTCGGCCCACGCGGCGGCGGCGCGCTGGTGCGAGATGGCCGCGAACTCGTCCTGGTGCTCGCGGGTGATCTCCAGCTCGGCGTTGCGCGCCTCGGTGAGCGCACCCATCGGCTGGTCGGTCGGCACATCGTGCAGTCCGTCGAACGCCATGTGGTCCAGGACCTCGATGGAGCCGTACTTGTACCCGCCGCGGCTCTTGGGCAGCAGGTGCGGTGCCTGGGACATCGACTCCTGGCCGCCCGCGACGACGACCTCGGAGAAGCCGGCGCGGATCGCCTGGTCCGCCAACGCGATCGCCGTCATCCCGGACAGACACATCTTGTTGATGCTCAACGCGTCCACCCGCTGCGGGATACCGGCGGCCAACGACGCCTGACGCGCGGGCATCTGACCGACACCGGCGGACAGCACCTGGCCCATGATCACCTGGTCGACGGCCTCGGCGGGCACGCCGCCCTTCTCGAGGGCGCCGCGGATGGCGATTCCGCCCAGTTCGGGGGCGGACAGCGAGGACAGCCCGCCCTGGAGGCGGCCGAAGGGGGTGCGGGCCCCGGAGACGATGACGGTACGGGTGGAGTCGGCGGACATGGCAGACCTTCCAATTGAGGGGTTATACGTGTACGGGTCAAACTACCGTTTCCACTCACCGACTACCGTGGTCCGCATGACCTCTACCCCAGCCAGTCAGCCCCTGCTGCCCTCCGAACTCGTCGTGGCGATCGACCACGTAGGCGTGGCGGTTCCCGACTTCGACGCCGCCGTGGCCTGGTACCGGGACAACCTCGGGATGGAGAACCTCCACGAGGAGGTCAACGAGGAGCAGGGCGTCCGCGAGGCCATGCTCGGGTCCCCGGGTCGCCCCGAGGGCAGCGCGCTACTGCAGGTTCTCGCGCCCCTGGACGAGTCCTCGACGATCGCCAAGTATCTGGACCGCAACGGTCCGGGCATCCAGCAGATGGCGGTCCGGGTGACCGACATCGACGCGATCACCGCGCACCTCACCGGTCGCGGTGTGCGCGTGCTGTACCCGGCACCGAAGAGCGGCACCGCGGGTTCGCGCATCAACTTCGTCCACCCCAAGGACGCGGGTGGCGTCCTCCTGGAGCTGGTCGAACCCGCCGCCGGGTCGCACTAGGGCCCCCGATCGGCCACCGGAGCTAGGGTGGGGCCATGTCGAGCACTCACACGCCCACCACGGGCGCCGACCCCTTCGCGGTGGTCCGCAAGGGCTTCGACCGCGAGCAGGTGACCTCCTCCCTCACGCGCCTGGAGGCAGAGGCGGAGCTCCTCCGCGCGGATCGCGACGCGGCCGTCGAACGGGCTGAACGGGCCGCGACGGAGGCCGCCCGGGAACGGGCCCGGGCCGCCTCACTCGAGGCCCGGGTGGCCGAGCTGGGACGGACCCCCGTCACCAACGAGCAGATGTCGGACCGCCACTCCACCATGCTGTCCCTCGCGATCGCCGAGGCCGAGTCCATCCGTGACTCCGCGCTCGCGGCCGCCGACAGGGTGCGGGCGGACGCCGAGGAGGAGGCCTGGAACCTGCGGGAGACGGCCCGGCGCGAGGCGGCGGCCGACAGGGAGGCCGCCACGGCGGAACTCACCGCGGCCCGTCTGCGGGCCGCGGCGGTGCGGACGGAGCAGACCGGGGTGCTCGACGCCGCGCGCTCGAGGGCCGAGGAGATCATCCGAGCGGCGGAGCGCGAGGCCCGACGGCTCGACCTCGAGGCCGCTCACCGTCGCGACCTGATTGACGAGGACCACCGCATCGCCTCCGACGCCAGGAGGACCGAGTCCCGGCGCGAAGACCGGGACCGGCAGGCGGCCTCCGTGGCCGCAGCGGACGCCGTGAGACGGGACGCCGACACCGAGGCGCGCGACACGGTGGATCAGGCCAGGGCCGAGGCCGCTTCGCTGATCTCGCGAGCACGTCGGCACACCGAGGAACTGCGGTCGGTCCGCGAGCACGCCATCGCCGATCTGGCCGCGATCCGTGCCCGGCTCGAGCCCATCCCAGGCCGCCCGGACGACGACCCGGCCATGCCCGCCGATCCGGGGCTCGGTTGATCCGGGGCTAGGTTGATCCGGGGCCAGGTTGATCCGGAGCTCGGTTGATCCGGAGCCAGGTTGATCCCCGACTCAGCTCCACCGACGGGTGAGACCCCGATTGGCCCGCCCGGACCAGCATCCGCTGTGCCAGTGGCGGCGCTCGTCGTCGCCACCCGGCCTGTCCGGCCACGCCACCACGTGGGGGGTGCCGGCCGTGACCAGCTGGTCACAGCCGGGGCAACGGTAGTCCTTGCCAGCGCGGGAGCCCGGCACACGACGGACGTGGTACTCGTCCGGGTCTCCTGACGGGCCGGACTCGAGGAATCCACCACCCGGCCCCTCGCGCCGGGGCGCCGGACGGTCCGCCCCCGCGCGTCTGTGACGTCTCGGCACCCGGGCTCCCGTTCTCAGAACAGCCGCAGGTCCGTCGACTCGATCCCGCGGAGCGAGTCGTAGTCGAGTGTCACGCAGCGGATTCCCCGGTCCTCGGCGAGCGTTCTGGCCTGCGGCTTGATCACCTGGGCCGCGAACACCCCGCTCACCGGTGACAGCAGGGGGTCGCGGTTGAGAAGTTCCAGATATCGCGTGAGCTGTTCGACTCCGTCGATCTCACCGCGCCGCTTGATCTCGACCGCCACCGTGACGCCGTCGGCATCTCGTCCGAGGATGTCGACCGGGCCGATCGCGGTCATGTACTCGCGGCGGACCAGGCTGTAGCCCCGGCCCAGAGTCTCGATGTGTTCGGCCAACAACTCCTGGAGATGAGCCTCCACACCGTCCTTCACCAGACCCGGGTCGACGCCGAGCTCGTGGCGGGAGTCGTGGTGGATCTCGGAGAGCGTGATGCGGAGCT
>JBKBUP010000066.1:0-12787 GCA_046289795.1 Dietzia sp.
GAGGCGCTGCTCCTCGCCGAACGCGTGGTCCTGCTGGCACGACACCAGGCCGACGCCCCTGCGCGTGTGGTCTCCACCTGGCCGGGATGGTTCGGCGACGACCGGCCCCGCGAGGTCCTCCTCGGCGACGAGGGATTCGCCGCAGCCCGCCGGGAAGTACTCCAGGCACTGGCCCGGGAATCGCACCTGGCCGAGGGCGGAACCGCCCGATGACCGTGCGATTCCTCCGTTCCGCCGGCCCCGCCTGCGTCACGATCCTGCTGGTACTCGCAGCCTGGATAGCTGTCACCGCGCTAGAACTCGTGCCGGACTACGTCATCCCCGCACCCCTCGCCGTGCTCGACTCGCTCGTGACCACCTGGCCCGACAGGCTCGGTTCGGCCACGTTGCTGACCGCCACCGAGACCATCATCGGAGTGCTCCTCGGAGTGTTCGTCGCGGTGGCCGTGGTGATCGTGAGCGCGCTCGTGCCCACCGTCGGGCAGGCCATGACCCCCTTGCTGGTCGCCTCCCAGGCCATCCCGGTCATCGTGATCGGCCCGCTGCTGACGATCTCCCTCGGTTACGGCATGGCACCGAAGGTCATCGTGGTGGCCCTGTTGTGCTTCTTCCCGGTCGCGCTCAACCTTCTCTCCGGCGTCCGCACGGTCGACGCCCGGTTGATCGACACGCTGCGGAGCCTGCATGCCACCAGGTGGTCACTCTTCTGGCGGGTCCGTCTGCCCTTCGCCGCACCACGTGGTTTCGCCGGACTGCGCGTCTCGGTCACCTTCGCCCCGGTCGCCGCGGTCTTCGCCGAGTACACCGGCTCGACCAACGGCCTGGGGTACCTCATGCTCCAGGCGATCCCCCGGCTCCAGACGGACTTCGTCTTTGCCCAGGTGGCCGTGCTGACGATCATGTCCAGCGTCCTGCTGGCCACCGTGACCATCCTCGAACGCCTCATCTGCCCTTGGAACACTCCCACCGGGGAAAGGAACCCATCATGACGCAAGCTCGAACCAGCACGATCCGACGCCAGGCCCTCACACGACCTGGCGTCCGCATGCTCGCGATCGCGGCCGCCGCCGCGGTGGCTCTGACCGGATGTCAGGCACCCTCGGACGACCCCGAGCCAGGCGAGATCGGCGCCGCACCGGTCAGCGTTCTGCTCGACTGGAGCCCCAATCCCGATCATGTGGCGCTGTACACCGCGCAGCACACCGGCGCCTACAGCGACGCCGGTGTGGACGTGACGTTCATGACGCCCGCCAACACGGCCGACGCCGCGCGGGAGGTGTCCCTGGGGCGCGCCGACCTGGCCATCTCCTATGAGCCCGACACCCTCATCGCCGCGGAGCAGGGTCTCGACGTGGTCTCGGTCGCCGCTCTGATTCCGACGTCGCTGACCTCCCTGATCGCCAGGACGGAGTCCGGGATCACCACCGCAGCCGACCTGGAAGGCAAGACCGTGGGGTTGTCGGGTCTGGCCTCCCAGCAGCCGACCCTCGACTTCATCGCCCGGGAGGCCGGGATCGATCCGGACTCGATCTCCGCTCCCAACGTGCAGCAGAGCCTCAACCAGGCGCTCCTGACCGACCAGGTGGACGCGATCTTCGGAGCCTTCCGCAACATCGAGGGGGTCGAACTCGCCGCTCAGGGCGACTTCGTGGTGATGCCAGCCACGGAACTCGGAGTTCCCGACTATGCGGAACTGGTGATCATCGCCAACCCGAGCCGCCTGCGCGACGACGCCGACTACGCCGAGCGGGTGCGCGGTTTCCTCGCCGGAACCGCGGCCGGCCAGGCCACGGCTCTGGACGACCGCCAGGCGGCCATCGATTCCCTCATCCCCGAGACCGAGGGCTCCTACGACCCGGACGTGCTGGAGCTGATGATCGACGCCACCCTCGCGTTGCTGCCCGAGGACGGTTTCGGGCAGCAGTCGGCCGAGGACTGGGCAGCGTACGCGACGTGGATGCATGAGAACGGGCTACTGGAGACCGAAGTCGATGGCGCCACTGCCACGACCAACGACTACCTGCCCGGAGCCGACGGCTAGAACCACGCCCCGCGGGAGGTTGGGCGGGAGATCCCGCGGCAGGTCCCGCCAGAGGTCCCGCCCGTCATCGCGAAGAGTGTTTCGCGCACATCGGTCGAGTCAGAATGCGCGGAACGCTCTTCTCGATGGCTCAGGCGGAACCGGGCTGCCTCAGCTCGGGGAGGCCTCCCGCAGCCGCGCGAGTAGCGGCTCGGCGGCTTCCTCGAGGAACCGGTCCAGGGTGGAGTCACCGATCTGGATCAGCGCGACGTCGGTGTAGCCGGCCTCCCAGTAGGGACGCACCTTCTCGACGATCGCGTCCAGGTCGGGCCCGCATGCCAGTTGCTCGGCCACGTCCTCGGGGCGCACGAACTTGGTGGCCGCCGCGAACCCGGCGGTGGTGGGAAGGTCGGCGTTGGCGGCCCAGCCGCCGGCGAACCAGCGGAACTGGTCGTGCGCCCGCTCGACGGCCGCCTTCTCCGAGTCGGGGTCCCAGCTGATGGGGATCTGCGCGATCGCCCGGGCTCCGTCGCCGATCCGCCGCTGCCCCTCGAGAGCGTTCCACCCCTCGATGTGGGCCGGCTCCGGCTCGGTGGCGATCAGGTGGTCGCCCAGCGGCCCGAGCCGGGCGACGGCCTTCTCCCCGCCGGCGGCCACGCCGATCGGCACCCGCGTCTCGGGCAGATCCCACAGGCGAGCGGAGTCCACGCGGAAGTGCTCGCCGGAGTAGGTCACCAGTCCGCCGTCGAACAGCTCGCGGATGATCTCCAGCGCCTCCACGGTCATCTCGTGGCGCTCGTCGATCGAGGGCCACCGCTGACCCACCACGTGCTCGTTGAGGTTCTCACCCGCGCCGATGCCCAGCATGAACCGCCCGTCGGACATGATCTGCACGGTCGCGGCCTTCTGCGCCACCACCGCGGGGTGGTACCGCAGGATCGGGCAGGTGACGAACGTGCACAGGTCCACCCGCTCGGTCACGTGCGCCACCGCCCCGAGCACGCTCCAGACATACGGCGAGTGCCCCTGCGAGGACAGCCACGGGAAGTAGTGGTCGGAGGCCACCTCGAAGTCGAAGCCCGCCTGCTCGGCCTTGGCCGCGTAGCGCACGAGTTCCTTGGGGCCGGACTGTTCGGTCATGAGGGTGTATCCGAAACGTGTCATGGATCCGAGGGTGCGCCGTGCACTTCCGTGTCGCCACCGGTTGCCGCGCGCGCGGGGGCCGGGCACGGTCGGTTCAATGACAAGCTCACCGCGCGCCCTGCTCCTCGACGTCGACGGCACCCTGGTCGACTCCACCTACGTCCACGTCTCGACCTGGCACCGCGCCCTGGCCGAGGCGGGCGCGCCGGTCCCCCACGTGGAGGTCCACCGCCGGATCGGGAAGGACGGGTCCACGTTGGTGGCCGAGCTGGTGGAACTGGCCGGTATTAGCGACGACGAGGACCGCGACCGCATCGCGAGCCGGGCCAAGGATCTGCACTCCGAGTACTACGCCCAGGCCGGCGACTCGCTCCGCGTCCTCCCGGGTGCCCGCGAACTCGTGCGGGGAGCCAAGGAGCAGGGATGGACCACGGTGCTCGCCACCTCGGCGCCGCCGTCGGAATTCGGTCAGGCGCGCGAGCTCCTCGACGTGGACAATCTCGTGGACGCCGTGACCACCGGCGAGGACGTCGACACCGCCAAGCCCGACCCCACCATCGTCGCGATCGCCCTGGAGCGCTCCGGGGTGGACGCCGCTGACGCGGTGATGGTGGGAGACGCCACGTGGGACGCGATCGCGGCCACCAAGCTCGGCATCCGCTCGGTCGCGGTGCGCACGGGCGGCATCGGCGACGCCGAGCTCCGAGAGGCCGGTTTCTCCGAGATCGTCGACGACGCCGCCGGAGTCCTGGACCTCCTGACCTCGGGCGCGCTCTGACCCAGCGGGTCAGTCGCGCACCCAGACGCCGGAGGCCTCGGCGCGGGTCGGGGTCCGCACGGGCAGCAGCAGGAGCAGGCCCACGAGCAGCACCAGGGCGATCCCGGCGATGCCCGCGCGGTCGGTGCCGAAGCCCCAGGTGAACAGCCCGAACAGCGCCGGCGCGAGGAACGAGACCGCGCGCCCGGTGGTGGCGTAGAGGCCGAACATCTGGCCGTCGCTGCCGGGCGGGGCCAGGCGGGCCAGGAACGAGCGCGACGCCGACTGCGCGGGGCCCACGAACAGGCACATGAGCAGCCCGAAGATCCAGAACATGGCGGTGCCGTCCACGAACAGCAGGACGGTCATGGTGCCGAGCATCGCCGCGAGCGAGCCGATGATCACCGCCTTGGGCCCCACGAGGTCGTCCACGACGCCCGCGACCACCGCGCCCAGGGCCGCCACCACGTTGGCCGCCACACCGAAGAGCAGCACATCACCCGGCGCGAGCCCGTACACCGTGACGGCCAGGATCGCCCCGAAGGTGAACACCCCCGCCAGCCCGTCGCGGAAGATCGCGCTGGCCAGAAGGAATTTCACGGTCCGCGGGTCCCGGCGCCACAGGGCCTTCAGGTCCCGCCAGAGGATGCGGTAGGACTCGAGGAAGCCGACCTCGTCGTCGTCGCCCTTCTCCCCCCGGGGCCGGTTCTCCGGCACGGACCTCAGCACCGGCAGCGCGAACAGGGCGAACCACACCGCGGCGACCAGGCACACCAGGCGCACGTTGAGGCCGCCGTCGGTGGAGATCCCCAGCATCCCCCGCTCGTCGCCGTCCCCGGAGATGAAGCCGAGGAACGCGGTGAGCAGCAGGAAGATCCCGCCGAAGTAGCCCATCGCCCACCCGAAGCCGGAGACCCGCCCCACGGTGGCCGGGGTGGAGACCTGCCGCAGCATCGCGAAGTAGGACACCTCCGCGAACTCGAACGTGATGGACCCGAGCGCGAGCAGCAGCAGCCCGATGAAGAACCACGGATAGGGCGCGTCCGCGTCGACGAGGAACATCAGGGCGGTCAACGCGACCGTGAGGTAGGTCCAGATCGCCAGCGAACGCCGGCGGCGGCCACCACGGTCCGCGCGCTGGCCCATCACCGGCGCGGTCAGCGCGATCACCAGCCCGGCCAGCGCGATCGAGATCGACAGCCACGTGGCGGGAGTGAACGGGCCGTCGAGATCAGACCCCACCGAGTCGGTGAGGTAGACGGAGAAGACGAAGGTGACGATCACCGCGTTGAACGCCGCCGAACCCCAGTCCCACATCGCCCAGGAGAAGACCTGGCCGCGGGTGGCGGGGCGGGGATCGGGCGACGACAACGACGACGACGAGGTAGCGGTCTCTGACGGAGGCGGTGTCCCGGTGCTGCTCACGCCTCACAGGCTAGGACGTCGACCGCGCTTCGCTGTGCACCCCGCGGGTAAGGTCGTCGCAGCGAGATCCGCCGTCGGCAGCGGAGCCGAGCACAAACACTCAGCCGTGCCACAACACTGAGGAGCCCCATGTCCCTTCCCCTGCCCACCGCGACGAATCGCGCCGTCGTCACCGGTGCCTCCTCCGGGATCGGCATGGCGCTGGCCGCCGAGTTGGCCCGCCGCGGGCACTCGCTGATCGTGGTGGCACGGCGAGCTGACGTGTTGGAGGAGCTCAAGGAGCGGCTGGAGAGCCAGTTCCGGGTGAACGTCGAGGTGCGGGCCTGCGATCTGTCCGATCCGGAGAAGCGTGCGCCGTTGCTGGAGGAACTGGCGGGCCGTGAGATCTCGATCCTGTGCAACAACGCCGGGATCGCGACGTTCGGTCCGGTCGCCGCGCTGGATCCCCACTACGAGAAGAGCCAGGTGCAGGTCAACGCCGTGGCGTGCCACGACCTCGTGCTGGCCGTGCTTCCCGGGATGGTCTCCCGGCGCACGGGCGCGATTCTCAACGTCGGCTCGGCGGCCGGCAACATGCCGATCCCCAACAACGCCACCTACGCCGCCACCAAGGCGTTCCTCAACACCTTCTCCGAGTCGCTGCGCGGCGAGCTCAAGGGCTCCGGGGTCAACGTGACGCTGCTCGCGCCCGGGCCGGTGCGCACCGAGGAGATCGTCGAGGAGGACAAGACCTTCGTCGACCGCCTGGTCCCCGACCGCCTGTGGGTGGACACCACGTACACCGCCCGGGTCTCGCTGGACGCGCTCGCGCGGAACAAGATGCGGGTTGTCCCGGGGCCGCTGGGCCAGGCGATGTCGGTGGCCGGCAACTACACCCCGCGCGCGCTCATGGCCCCGGTCGTGGGGCGGTTCTACGCCAAGCTCGGTGAGGGACAGGCGGGCGGCTGATCGGACTCTGAGTCAGGCCGGGGCCGACCGGCCCCCGGGCTGGTCGAGTCCGAGGTCACGCACCTGGCGCTCGACCACGGCCCGATACAGGTCGTCGGCCGGGTCGGCCAGACCCACGAAGTGACCTGCCAGTTCGTGTCCCACGAATCCGACGAGTTCCGAGATCGCCGCGACCACCGCTGCCGCCGCCGACGGGGCGATACCGACGTCGGCCCCTAGAGCGTGTAGCCCGCTACTGCCGGTGCTCGGCTCGAATCCGGGAACCCGGCGGGTTCCGGGGCACCCCAGGAACGGCGCGGCCACCTCCCCGGCCGCCGGGATCGTCTCGGCGGGTGCCACGTACCCGGGGATCGGTGTGCCGTAGATCAGCTGGAACTCGTGCGGGGCGCGCAGACCCCAGTCCCGTAGTGCGCGTGCAAGACGGCACCAGCGCTCGGAATCCGAATCGGCAGCTGCATCGCTGGCCTCGGCCGCGCGGAGCGCACCGGCAAGGCCACGGTAGCTCTCGAGGATCATCGCGGTGAGCAGGTCCTCCCTGGACGGGAAGTACCGGTAGATCGCCGACGAGACCATGCCGGCCTCGCGTGCGACAGAACGCATCGACAGGCCCACCCCGCCGACTCTCGCGATCTCCCCGCGCGCTGCCATGAGGATCCGGTCGACGGTCTCCGCTCTGGCCTCGTCCCGTTTGCTCATGCAGCGATCCTTCCAGAAAACCGAGAGCACCGCTCTTGATTTGCAGCAGCGGTGGGCCTATCGTGGGATCCGAACGCAAACGAGAGCACCGCTCTCATTTATGGCCGGAGGCCTGATGTCCCATCCGAAGCCCACCCCGACGCAGCCCTCCCAGACCCAGCCCACCCCGACGCAGCCCACCCCGACGCAGCGCCCGACCGTCGCCTTCCTCCCCGTCGCCTCCGGCCTCCTCATAGCCGGCTACCTGCTTCTGCGCCCCTACGGCGACTCCGACGGCGGCGAGTCGCTCGCCGCGGCGGAGGCCTTCGCTTCGAACCTGTGGCTCCTCTCCCACCTCGCGGGGGCGACCGCCCTCGTGGCGCTGGCCGCATTCTGGTCATTCCACACGACCGGACCACTCCGGTGGGCGGGCCCCGTCGGCGCCGCGCTCGTCCTGCCCTACTACGGCGCCGAGACCTTCGCGCTGCACGAGATCGGGCAGCGGGCCCTGTCCGGTGACCCCGCAGCACTGGAACTCGTGGCCGCCGTGCGGGACAACCCCGCTGCCGTGACCCTCTTCACCCTGGGGCTCCTCACCCTGGCGGTGGCCGGCATCGCGGCGGCGCTCTCGTGGCGTCGGGCGCATCGTCCGGGCCAGGCGGGTCGAGCGGCCGGAGCCCTACTCCCACTCGCCGTGATCGCGGCGCTGTTCCTGCCGCAGTTCTTCCTGCCTCCGGCCGGCCGGATGGCCTACGGGGTCGCCTTCGCGGCAGCGGCCGTCTACGCGGCCGTCACGATGAGGGGCGGCGCCGGGTCGCAGGCCAGCGTCAGTGAACGACGGCCCCCTGCGACCACGGCGATATAGTCGAACAATGCCAGAGCCGAGCCCCGCTCCCACCCCTGCCTCGACGTCCACACCGACGCCCCACCAGGAATCCAAGAACGACCGGATCGTCTGGATCGACTGCGAGATGACCGGCCTCGACACCTCGGCCGACGCCCTGGTGGAGATCGCGGCCCTGGTCACCGACTCCGAGCTCAACGTCCTGGGCGACGGGGTGGACATCGTCATTCACGCCTCGGACGCCACGCTCGCCGCGATGCTGCCCGTGGTGCGGGACATGCACTCTTCGTCGGGGCTGACCGAGGAGATCCGGGAGTCGACCGTGACGCTCGCGGAGGCCGAGAAGCAGGTGCTGGAGTACGTCCGCGCGTGGGTGCCGGTGGGCGGGACCGCTCCCCTGGCCGGAAACTCGATCGGCACCGACCGCGGGTTCCTGGCCCGGGACATGCCCGAGCTCAACTCCTACCTGCACTACCGCATGATCGACGTGAGCTCGATCAAGGAGCTGTGCCGCCGCTGGTACCCGCGCATCTACTTCGGCCAACCCGAGAAGGGCATGTCCCACCGCGCCCTGGCGGACATCAAGGAGTCGATCCGCGAGCTGCAGTACTACCGCGCCACGGCGTTCGTCCCCCAGCCCGGGCCGACCACCGACGAGGTGCGCGCCGCCGCCGGCGCCCTACCCGCGGTGGACTGACGGGCCCGTCCACCGGTGAGCAGGCCCGGTCGGCGACAGTAGCTGGCGATTTCCTGACCGGGGCTCACACCGGGTAGCATCATCAACGCCGTTCGCGAGGACGGCGATGGTGGCTGTAGTTCAGTTGGTAGAGCACCAGGTTGTGATCCTGGCTGTCGCGGGTTCGAGTCCCGTCAGCCACCCCGAGCACAGGGCCCGGACCTCATGGTCCGGGCCCTGTCCCGTCGGAGGGTCGCGAACCCTCCCTCGGCGGGCGTGGCCCGACCTGTCACCAGCGGTTACGCGACTCCTCTGCCCACCCGAGCAGGCCGTCGAGGCTCACGGTGGTGCCGTCGTCCAGCACCCCGGTGCCGTGCCAGGTGCCGAAGGCCTGGTGGGTGCGCACCGCCAGGATCCCGAGTTCGGTGATGTCCCGGCGGAGGTGGAACGGGGTGAGTGTGGCATCCAGGCGCTCCCCGCGGACCCGCCAGGCCCCCTCCGGGTCCCCCAGGTCGTAGGTCCACTGCAGATCCTCGCCGAGCTTGTGCAGGCGGCCGTCCACGAGGATCCCGTTCTCCGTGGACCCGGTCCCGTCGGTCCAGCGGCCACCCACCTGCAGCGCGCACGGCACACCGTCCACCACGCCGCTGCCGGCACCCCAGTTCCATCGGGTGGCGTACCGCCAGCGTCCGCGCCCGCGGTCCAGGACCGCCCAGCCGGTCCCGAGGTCGTGGGCGACCCCGTCGAGGGTCACCGAGCCGGTGACCGGGTTGGCGAGATCCTTGAGGGTGTACTGGAAGCGACTCTCGCTCCACGGCACCACCACCCCGAGGCTGTCGTGGCCCGGGCGGATGACATCCAGGACCACCTGGAGCCCCTTCGCGTGCACACGAATCGCGGTGGTGCCCTCGTCGTCGTCGATCTCGATACCCACCCGACCCGATCCCACGCCGGACGACGCGTGCACGGTCCCGTCTCCGGGATCGTTGCCGAAGCCCGGACGGACGAACGGGCTGATCCCGCTGCGGGTGGTCTCCACCCCGGTGTGGCGGTCCAGGACGTAAACGGCGCAGGTGGACAGATAGTCGAGACCGGCCACCGTGAGCCCCACCACGAACCGGTCGGTCACGACGCCCCAGTATTCCCAGCGCTTGGTGCGCCCCCAGCCCGTGATGCGGGTGCGGTGCAGGGGCGTGCGGGTCCACCCGACAGCGGACGGGTTGAGGTGGCGGCCGTGGGCTAGATCGGTGGGCCGGGTGATCTCACGCTCGTCGGTCATGCACCCACTGTTCCAGGCGCGGGAGTCCGCCTCGCGTCAGGCGGTGCCCGCGTCGGCGTTACCGGCCTTCCAGGTCTCCCACGGGACGTTCCAGTCGCCCAGGCCGTCCCAGCCCGGCAGTGTCGGACCGACCGTGCCGGTGACCTCGAAGATGTCGCCGCGCTTGGCGTTGTCGTAGAACCACTTGGCATCGGCCGTGGTGACGTTGAGGCACCCGTGGCTGACGTTCTGGCTGCCCTGGGCCCAGACGGACCACGGCGCGGCGTGCACGAAGATGCCGCTGTAGGACATCCGCGTGGCGTACTGGACCGGGGTTCGGTATCCCTCCGGGGAGTCGACCGGCACGCCGTAGGTCGAGGAGTCCATGACCATCGAGGCCAGCTTCTCGCCGATCACGTACGTGCCGTTGGGAGTCGGGGTGTCGGGCTTGCCCATCGAGGTGGGCATGGTCTTGACCACCTCGCCGTTGCGCTCGATCACGATCTGCTTGGTCGAGTCGTCCACCCGGGAGATGACCGCGTCGCCGATCTGGAAGTCGCTGCGCGCGTCCTCCTGACCGTACATACCGCCACCCAGGTCCTCGCCGTAGATGTCCACGTGCACATCGATCGTGGTACCGGGCGCCCAGTACTCGGCCGGACGCCACCGGACCTCCTGGTTGGACACCCAGTAGAAGGCGCCCTCGACCTCGGGTTCGGTCCGGACGTGGATGTTGTCCTGGGCCGCCCGACGATCCGCGATCGGCTCGTCGAACATCACCGCCACGGGCTGGCCGATGCCGACCGTCGACCCCTGACCGGTGGTGAGGTAGGCGGCGGTCATGATGCGCGGGGTGATAGTGCTGAACGTGACGTTCTTCCGCGTGACCAGGCCATCCTCGTCCGCCGCGGTGGACTCCAGCGTGTACTGGCGGCCGTAGCCCAGGTCCTCGGTGGTCCGCCATTCGGTGAGGTCGGGGTTGAACTCGCCCTGGACCTGGACGCCCTCCGGGTTGCGCATGACGACCGAGTCGAGACGACCGTCGCTGGCGGTGAGTACCACCGGCTCGGCCGGATTGGCATCGAGCGAACCGTCCTGCACGGACAGGTCGATGACCGCAGCCGGTTCCGGGGGCGCCTCGGCGACCCGGACTTCCTCGGCGCCGCCGGAGCCGATGGTGCAGCCGGTCAGCACGAGTGACCCGGCCAACACGGCGGCCAGAGCGAGACGGGATCTCGACCGGGCACCCGGGTCCCGTCGTCTGGTCCGATCCGTGTTGCGCAAGTTCACTAATGGCCCCTTCCGAGCGTCATCTCCCCCCGGACGTCAACAGGACCGGAGAGAAGTCCTCCCCAGTATGCCTGGGAAAATCATTGCATTCCATATCGAATTGGTTAAGGATGTCCCGTCAGAAACCGGTCACCCCCGGCCTGACCAGGCGATTTCGTGTTGGCGCCGGTGTCCTGTTACTGTTTCTCTCGCACCAAGCAGGCGCCATTAGCTCAATTGGCAGAGCAGCTGACTCTTAATCAGCGGGTTCGGGGTTCGAGTCCCTGATGGCGCACAGCACATAAGAGAGGCCCTCCCCGGCGGGGAGGGCCTCTCTTCGTCGTGGCGGGGCGCCGGGCGGCACCGGTCGCGGGCGGGACCAACGCCGGGCGCTATCGGTCGCGGGCGGTACCGGCGCCGGCGGGACCCGTGCGGTCGAGCCGGCGCCGGCGGGAACTCAGGCCCGACGCGCCTCGAGGTAGGCCTCGATGCGCCGGCGTTCCTTGCGCTTGTTGGCCATGGACACCGTCATACCACCGATGACCAGCGCGGCGAACCCACCGAGGACCGCGAGCACCCGGGGATCGGTGAGGGCGGCAACGGCCCTCTCCTTGCCCTCTTCGGCGAGGTTCTTGGGGTTGACCCGGTCGACGATCTCGTCCAACGTCGTCGCGAGATCGTCACGCGCCTTGGCGATGTCGCCTTCGATGCTGTCGTAACTCCTGGACACGAGACCTCCGTCAATCGCTCGTCACGCGGCTGGCCGCGGATTCTGGACCCCGCCCACGCTACTGCACCCGTCGGTGATCCGCGCCCGCGCGCCGATGCATCGGATAGGTTGGTGGGATCAGAGACCCCGACCCGACTTCAGGAGCACCGGTGAGCACACCACGGCTCGAGGTGGGCCAGACCGCCCCCGCCTTCACCCTCCCCGACGCCGACGGAACCCCCACGTCGCTGGCGGACCTGCTCACCGCACACGGACGCGTGTTGCTGTACGTCTACCCGGCCGCCATGACGCCCGGCTGCACCACGGAGACCGTCGACTTCGAGGGAGCCCTGCAGGAGCTGCGGGAGGCCGGAATCGGGGTCGTGGGTGTCTCACCCGACCCGCCCGCGAAGCTCATGCGGTTCCGGGACAAGCACGGGATCACGTTCCCCCTGCTGTCCGACCCGGACAAGACCATGCTCACCGAGTGGGGCGCGTTCGGGGAGAAGAAGAACTACGGCAAGACCGTGATGGGCGTGATCCGCTCGACCTTCGTGGTGGAGTCCGACGGAACGATCTCCCTCGCCCGGTACAACGTCCGGGCCAAGGGCCACGTGGCGATGCTCGCGAAGCTCCTCGGCGTGGAGCTGCCCGAACCCACGGAGGGCTGAGTCCACCCATGCCCACCGAGCCAACGGAGCGAGTGCAGGAACCGGTACGGGATGCCGTGGACGAGGCCGTCCAGGACGCGCCCAACATCCTGGTCCCCCGCCGTCGGCCCATCCAGGAGAGGAGTCGCCGCAAGTTCCACGCGCTGCTCTCCTCGGCCCGGGATGTGCTGGTCGAGGTGGGTTTCGATTCGTTCACCTGCGAGGAGGTGGCCTCCCGCGCGGGGGTGCCCATCGGGACGCTCTACCAGTTCTTCGCCAACAAGTACGTCCTGGTGTGCGAGCTGGACCGCCAGGACGCCCACGGGGTGATCGAGGAGATCGAGCGCTTCGCGCAGAAGATCCCCGCGCTGGACTGGCCGGAGCTGCTCAACGACTTCCTCGACCACCTGGCC
>JBKBUP010000067.1:0-5039 GCA_046289795.1 Dietzia sp.
ATGGATGCAGCCGCCCACTTGCTCTCCCCGGCGGTCTTTACCTCTGGACTCACGTGCGCATTGCTGACGGTGGCGTACTTGCTGCGTCCCTGGCAGTTTGTGGCCTGTGTCATCGTGCCCGTCGCTGCGGTCCGTGCGCCACCACCACGCGCGCCTCGGGCACCAGGTCGCGGATCTTGGCGGCGGTGGCGTCGATGGTCCGCACCCGGTTGTGCACGTAGAACACCTGCCCCTCGCGCAGCAGCTCGCGGCGGATGGCGGCGGCGACATGCTTGTCCGAGTGGGCGCCCACGTACGTCAGCACGGGCAGTCGCTCCTCGGGTGGGGTGAGGATCTGGCTCATCTCGCGGATCCCGGCCAGTGACATCTCCAGCGTCCTCGGGATCGGCGTGGCGGACATGGTCAGCACGTCCACGTGGGTCCGCAGCGAGGTGATGTGCTCCTTGTGCTCCACACCGAAGCGCTGCTCCTCGTCCACGACCACCAGGCCGAGGTTCTTCCAGTGCACAGCGGTGGCCAGCAGCCGGTGGGTGCCGATCACCACGTCCACCGTGCCGTCGGCCAGGCCCTTGAGGACCTCCTTGGCCTCGGCGTCCGAGGTGAACCGGCTGAGTCCCTTGACGGTCACCGGGAACCCGGTCATCCGCTCGACGAAGGTGGCCTGGTGCTGCTGGGCGAGCAGCGTGGTGGGCACCAGCACCGCCACCTGGGTGCCGTCCTGCACGGCCTTGAACGCCGCCCGCACGGCCACCTCGGTCTTGCCGTAACCCACGTCGCCCACCACCACGCGGTCCATGGGGGCGGTCTTCTCCATGTCCCCCTTGACCTCCTCGATCGCCGTCAGCTGGTCGACGGTCTCGGTGAACGGGAACGCGTCCTCCATCTCCCGCTGCCACGGGGTGTCGGGGCCGAAGGCGCGGCCTGGCGCGGACTGGCGCTTGGCGTAGAGCTGCACCAGCTCGGTGGCGATCTCGCGGACCGCCTTGCGTGCCTTGCGCTTGGTGTTCTGCCAGTCGGCACCGCCCATCTTGCTCAGCGTCGGGGCCTCCCCGCCCACGTAGCGGCTCAGCTGTCCGAGGGATTCCATCGGCACGAACAGGCGGTCGGCGGCGCCACCGCGCTTGCCGGCCGCGTACTCGATCACCACGTATTCGCGGCGACTCGACCCGTCCCCGCCGCGGACCTGCCGCTCGACCATCTCGACGAAGCGGCCGATGCCGTGCTGGTCGTGCACCACCCAGTCGCCGGCCTTGAGGGCCAGCGGATCCACCTGGTTGCGGCGCTTGGCGTGGCGCGCCTTGGGGCGCGCGGTGGCGCCGAGTCGGTTGCCGGTGAGGTCGGTCTCGGAGACGACGACGAGGTGGTCCCCCTGCTCCCCTGAGTCCGAGGCCAACGCGAACCCACCGTGCAGGATCGCCTCGTACACCGCCACCACACCGGCGGCGGGCTCGGATCCCGCCGGCGCGGCCGTGGCCGGGACCTCCGCCTCGGACAGGCGTTCCAGGACCCGGTCGACGGTGCCGTGGCCCGGGACCACCACCGCGGCCCGGCCGCCGGAGGACATGAGCGTGCGCAGCCGGGAGAACATGGCCTGCATCTCCGAGTCCTTGCCGCGCGGGGCGGGCGGGTCGCCGGCGGGGGCGTCCACCACCAGACCGTCCTCGGGATCCGTCAGGAATCCCGGGGGGACCAGCTGCCACCAGGGCACGCCAGCGGTGGTGGCCTCCTCGCGGACGGTGGAGAAGGTGCGGTAGCCCGAGCCCGACAGGTCGAGGGTCTCGCTGTCCACGGGGGCGTCGCCGCCCATCGTCGCCGCGGTCCACGAGGCCTCGAGGAACTCCCGGCCGGCCGAGGCCAGGTCGGCGGCGCGGCGGCGGACCTTGTCCGGGTCACACACCACCACGCGGGTGCCCTCGGGCATGAGCATGGGCAGCGTGGCCATCTCCTCCGGCACCAGGACCGAGGTCAGGGCCTCCATGCCGTCGCGGGGGATGCCCTCGGCCAGCGAGTCCAGCAGCTCCGCCAGGGTCGGGTTGTCGCGGTGCACCCTGGCCAGCCGCTGTGCGCGCTCGCGGACCTCGTCGTCGAGCAGCAGCTCCCGGCACGGGAACAGCACGGCCGACTCGACCTCGCCCTCGGGCAGCGAGCGCTGGTCCGCAACCGAGAACTCGCGGATCTCGGCGATCTGATCGCCGTCGAACTCCACGCGCAGCGGATGGTCGGCGGTGGTGGGGAAGACGTCCACGATGCCGCCGCGCACCGCCACGTCACCGCGCCGGGACACCATGTCCTCGCGGCTGTAGGCGAACTCGGTCAGGGTCGCCAGGAGCGCGGACGGGTCCAGCTCGGCGCCGCGGGTCAACCGGATCGGCTCCCGGCGGGCCGCCCCCGGGGAGATGGGCTGCACCACCGAACGCGCCGCCGCCACCACGATCCTCGGGGCCTGTCCCGCCATCACCGAGTTCAGGACCTGCAGCCGGCGGCCGATCGTGTCGGAGGCCGGCGACAAGCGCTCGTGCGGCAACGTCTCCCAGCTGGGGAACTGCGCCACAGCCTCATTCGACAGGCCTGGGCCGTCGAACAGTCCCGCCAGCTCGTCGGCCAGCTCCTCACACTCGCGCTCGGTGGCCGTCACCACCAGCAGCGGCGCGTGCTCGGCCAGGGCTGACACCAGGAACGGCCGCAGCGACTCCGAGGACCGGACCACCGCCGCGTCCCGGTCCAGGCCCGCCCGCAGGTCGGCCAGCGCCGGGTTCGCTGCGACCGCACCGGCCAGACCGGACAGTGCTGCGGTCGTGGGGCTGCTGACAGTGGTGGTCACGCGTGTGGGTCCTCCGGGTGAGAAACAGTGCAGGGACGGTCAAGGCGGGCATGCTGGCACGGGGTGCAGTACTGGTACCGAGTCAGATGCCACAGTCTAGTGAAGCGGGGGCGCCGGTAGCCTGTGCGTATGCGCGAGACCATTAACGCCGAGAACGTCCCCGGGGGCTCCCCCGCCGAACCGGTGACGATCGCTCCTGCCACGAGCACCGACGCCGACGCCCACTCGGCGATCGGCTCGCGAGTGTTCACCGACCGGTGGATCGGCGTGTTGCTGACCGTCGGTTCGGTCATCGCGCTGGTGGCGTCGTTCCAGCTCAGCCTGGACAAGATCCGGCTCCTGGAGAACCCGGACTTCACGCCTGCCTGCAACTTCTCCATCCTCATGAGCTGCAAGAGCGTGATCAACTCCGAGCAGGGCGCGGTCTTCGGCTTCCCCAACCCCTTCATCGGCCTGGTGGGCTACGCCGTCCTCATCGCGATCGGCGTCGCCGCCGTCTCGGGGGTGCGCTTCCCGCGCTGGTACTGGGTGGGCGCACTGCTGGGGCTGACGTTCGCCGTCGGGATGGTGCACTGGTTGGCCTACCAGTCCATCTTCTCCATCCAGGTGCTGTGCCCGTGGTGCATGGTCGTGTGGGCCGCCACCATCCCGATGTTCTGGTACACCCTGCTGCACGTGCTGGCCAAGCTCACCGGCGCCGGCTGGGTCCGGGCGCTCCAGCGGTGGCACCTGGTGCCCGTGGTCGTGTGGTTCCTGGCCTTGGCCGCGGTCATCCTCTGGGCGTTCTGGGACTTCTACTGGGCGGACTTCTTCGGCAACCTCTGATCTCGGTCCGCCGCACCACCCTCACCCGCCGCACCCCACTCACTCAGCCCAAGCGCGCCCACGCTCGAGCCCCGGGCGACTGGTCGCACTCACCGCGCTCGGGGTCGCACGCAGCGCGGAGAAATAGCTAGAACTCCACGGTGAGTGCGACCAGCAGCCGCGGCGGCGGGCCGGCGGTGCGAACGGCCGCGGGGGCCTCGCGGAAAGCCCTGCGGGGACGCTACGGCTGACCCGGCCCCGGGCGCAGATCGCGGCCCACCAACGCGCCTTCCGGGTGGCTCGGTCCGCAGTACTTCTCGAGCACGTCAGCCTCGAGGGTCGGCCTCGGGTCGAGGTGGGACAGCCCGTTGAAGCACAGGTTGACGATGTGCGCGGCCACCTCCTCTTTTGGCGGGGTGCGCACGTCCAGCCACCACTGGGCGGTGCCGGACACCATGCCGACCAGCGCCTGCGCGTACACGCTCGCGGTCACAGGGTCGAAGCCGCGGTTCACGAACTCCTCCTCGAGGATGTACGTCACGCTCGCCGTGGCGTCGTTGAGCAGGGTCGAGTACGAACCCCCGGCAGCCGTCGACGACTCGCGGACCAGGATCCGGAAGCCGTCGGTGCGTTCCTCGACGTAGCGCAGCAACGCCATGGCCGCGCGCTCGATCCGCCGCCGCGACCCCTCACCCTGCAGGGATTCGGTGATCTCGGCACCCAGATAGGCCAGCTCGCGGTCGCACACCACGGCGTAGAGCCCCTCTTTGCCGCCGAAGTGCTCGTAGACCACGGGCTTGGAGACCCCCGCCACGGCCGCGATCTCCTCGACAGTCGCGGAATCGTAGCCGTACTCGGCGAAGATCCGGCGGCCCACCTCGACCAACTGCTGCCGTCGCTTGGCGGCCGTCATCCTGGTCCTCGGCGCCGGAATGCCCTCGCCTGTCATCGTCAACCCTTTCGCCGGTCCCCCCGAGACTAGACGTCCGGATACCGCACCCCCGACCGCCGCCCCTTCCCCACCGGACGAGAACGGGGCCTCACCGGTGCGGCCAGGTCTGCACCAATGGGCCCCGTGACGTATGCCAGACTATTACCGACCCGGACAGGGTCGTTCCCCCGTGGTGTAATCGGCAACACTTCTGATTTTGGTTCAGATATTCCAGGTTCGAGTCCTGGCGGGGGAGCCGAATACCCTCTGACCTGCGGCGCCCGACTCAGCCAGAGTCTTGGGGATCAGCGCGATCCCCGCACTGGTCACTCCCGTGCACCCGGGCGCCCTCCTCGAATGTCCCCGTCGGCAGAGCCCATCGCCTAGTACCCAGCCAGCGCGCAGGTATCGGAGTCGATATACCCGGCCTCGCAGCCATTCTGCATCTGCACATCGCCCGAACTGCGACCCTCGGCGATGCCC
>JBKBUP010000067.1:5049-8937 GCA_046289795.1 Dietzia sp.
GACGGACTCCGGGTCGGGCTCGTTCATTCCGGTCATGTGAACCTCTCCTCCTCGATGCGGGCGTACTCCTCCAGCAGTACCAACCCGTGGCCGCCGGCGTCGCCCTCGGCGCGCAGTCCCTCGCGCATGGCCCCCAACAGCTGCCGGCCGTGCGGGAACGGCGGAAGGAGCGGGACGTCGGGGTCGGTGACCGCCTCGATCACCGTGGGCCGATCCGCCGAGAACGCCTCCTCCAGCGCCGCGTCGAGCTGCTCCCGGTCCTCGACCCGCACCCCGCGCAACCCCAGCAGCCGGGCGTAACCAGCCATGTCGAACGCCGGGACGTCCTGCGAGGGCGCGAACCGCGGGGCCGCTTCGGTCTCCCGCTGCTCCCAGCTCACCTCGGCCAGATCGCCGTTGCACAGCACCACCACGACCATCGTGGGGTCCTCCCAGCCGGGCCAGGCCTCGGAGACGGTGATCAGCTCGTTGATCCCCAGCATCTGCACGGCCCCGTCGCCGGCCAGCACCACGACGGGCTCGGCCGGCGCGGTGGCCTTGGCGGCGATCGCATACGGGATCCCGCAGCCCATCGATCCCAGCGTGGACGACAAGTGCGCCGGGACGGAGGTGGGCAGGTCCATCTGCCGGGCGTAGTGGTACACCGAGCTGCCCACGTCCACGGCGAGCCGGGAGTCGTGCGGCATGTACCGGCAGAGTCGTCGTGCCACCAGCTCCGGGTTGAGGCCCCGCGCCGGGACCTCGGCGCGCTCGCGAGAGATGTCCCGCCACTGCCCGACCCATTTCTCCACGTCCCCGCGCCAGGCGGACCGGTCGCGATCCGCCACCTGCTCGGCCAGCGCGCGCAGGGCGGCCGCCGAGTCGGAGACCAGACCCACCTCGACCGGGTAGCGGTTGGCCAGGTGGGCCGGGTCCAGGTCGATCTGTACGGCCCGCGCCTGCCCGGGCTCCGGGTAGAACTCCGTCCAGGGATCGTTCGATCCGACTATCAGGAGGGTGTCGCAGTTCTGCAGGATGCGGGCGCTCGCCGTCGTCCCCAGATGGCCCATCGTGCCGCCCACCAGCGCGTGTGACTCGTCGACGTACGGCTTGCCCAGCAGACTCATCGTCACACCGGCGTCCAGGCGCTCGGCCAGGTCCATCAGTTCCTGTTGCGCACCGGCCATGCCGCGTCCGGCGAGGATCGCCACGCGCTCCCCCGCGTCCAGCACCTCGACCGCGCGCGCCAGGTCGTCGTCGCGCGATGTCACCACCCCGTGCGTCCACTCGGGCGCGGTCACCACCACCCCGTGTTCCTGGCCCAGGTCGGGGGCGGGCGCGTTCTGTACGTCGTGGGGGATGACGACGACGACGGGGGTCCGGTGCGTCAGGGCGGCGCGGAACGCCCGGTCGATCACCATGGGCATCTGCTCGGCCGCGACGACGGTCTGCATGAAGGCCCCGGCGACGTCGCTGAACACGCTGCTCAGATCAACCTCCTGCTGGTAGCCCGACCCGAGCACGCTCGTGTGCTGCTGCGCCACCAGCGCCACCACGGGCACGCTGTCCAGTTTGGCGTCGTACAGGCCGTTGAGTAGGTGCACCGCGCCCGGGCCCTGCGTGGAGTTGACCACCCCGACGCCGCCCGAGTACTTGGCGTCGGCCACCGCCATGAACGCCGCCGACTCCTCGTGCCGCGCCCGCATGAACCGCGGGGCCACGTCGGACCGCTGCAGCGCGCCGAGCAGCGGGTTGTTGCCGTCCCCGGCGTATCCGTAGATCCGTTCGACGTCCCAGGCCACCAGTCGTTCGACGACGAGGTCCGCCACCGTCTTGTCGTGGGTCATCTGTGTCCCCTCTCCGATGGACGGCCCTGATAGTGGGCCCCACCGTAGGGTCCGCACCGGCGGGCCTCCACCGGTACCGCGTAAGGACGTGCTCTCGGTCAGACCCACCCCTTATCCTTTCGGGGACGGTCCGCTCGCCGGACGCGCACCTGACACCGGCACCCACGCCGACCGAGGAGACTTGATGACGACACCCGACACCGACCGCGCGCACACCGCGGTGATCGTCCTGGCCGCCGGTTCCGGCACTCGGATGAAGAGCGCGACCCCCAAGATGCTGCACCGGGTGTGCGGGCGGACCATGCTCGGTCACGCGCTGCACGCCGCGGCCGGGATCCGGCCGGAGTCGATCGTGGTGGTGGTGGGTCATCAGCGTGAGCAGGTCGGTGCCGCGGTCGAGGAGCTCGCCGTCGACCTGGGTGTCCCGGTGACCACCGCGGTGCAGGAGCAGCAGAACGGCACGGGCGACGCGGTGGCCGCCGGCATGGCGGCGCTGCCCGCGGACTTCGTGGGCACGGTGCTCGTCACCACGTCGGACATCCCCCTGCTGGACGCCGACACCCTCCGCGAGGTGGTCACGCGCCACGACCTGCGACCGCGAGCGGCGGTCACCGTCCTGACCTCCACGGCCCCCGACCCCACGGGGTACGGGCGGATCGTGCGGAACGACGACGGCGAGGTGCTGCGGATCGTCGAGCACAAGGACGCCTCGGACGACGAGCGTGCGATCGACGAGGTCAACTCCGGCATCTACGCCTTCGACGCCCGCGTCCTGCGGGAGAAGTTGGGCGAGCTGGGCACCAACAACTCGCAGGGCGAGTTGTACCTGACCGACGTCATCCAGCTGGCCCGTCAGTCCAACGGGCTCATCCGCGGCCACCGCATCGAGGACCCCGACCTGGTGGCCGGAGTCAACGACCGCGTCCAGCTGGCCGGGCTGGCCGCCGAGATGAACCGTCGCCTGTGCGAGAAGGCCATGCGCGCCGGCGCGACGATCGTCGACCCGGGTAGCACCTGGGTGGACGTGGACGTGCGCACAGGCCGGGACGTGACCGTCCTGCCGGGGACCCACCTGACCGGGTCCACGGTGATCGGCGACGGCGCGACCGTCGGGCCGGACTCCACCCTGCAGGACACCACGGTGGGCGAGGGCGCCACCGTCGTGCGCACCCACGCCGTGAGCGCCGTGATCGGGGCCGGGGCCGAGGTCGGCCCGTTCGCCTACCTCCGCCCGCAGGCGGAGCTGGGCGAGCGCAGCAAGATCGGCACGTTCGTGGAGGTCAAGAAGTCCACGATCGGGGCGCACACCAAGGTCCCGCACCTGACCTATGTCGGCGACGCCACCATCGGCGAGCACACCAACATCGGGGCATCGAGCGTGTTCGTCAATTACGACGGGGTGAACAAGAACCGTACAGTGATCGGCGATCACTGCCGCACCGGTTCGGACACCATGTTCGTCGCGCCGGTGACCGTCGGAGACGGCGCCTATTCGGGCGCGGGTACCGTGATCAAGAACGACGTCCCGCCCGGGGCCCTGGCGGTCTCCGGTGGACGACAGAGGAACATCGACGACTGGGTGATCGAGAACCGGCCGGATTCCGGTTCGGCCGAGGCCGCCCTACGTACCCGGAACGACTCCTAGAAGGACGGACTCACGCAGTGGGCGAGTGGATGGACAACCAGAAGAACCTGATGTTTTTCGCGGGGCGCGCGCACCCCGAGCTATCTGAGCAGGTCGCCGCCGAGCTGGGGATCGAGGTCACCCCCCAGACCGCACGCGACTTCGCCAACGGCGAGATCTTCGTCCGCTTCGAGCAGTCCGTCCGCGGTTGCGACGCGTTCGTGCTCCAGAGCGCCCCGGCGCCGGTGAACAAGTGGATCATGGAGCAGCTCATCATGATCGACGCGCTCAAGCGCGGCAGCGCCAAGCGCATCACGGCCGTCCTGCCCTTCTACCCGTACGCGCGCCAGGACAAGAAGCACCGCGGCCGCGAGCCCATCTCGGCCCGCCTGATCGCCGACCTGCTCAAGACCGCGGGCGCGGACCGCATCATCACGG
>JBKBUP010000067.1:8947-12599 GCA_046289795.1 Dietzia sp.
TCTTCGACGGCCCCGTGGACCACATGCACGCGCAGGGCCAGCTGTCGGACTACGTGCGTGAGAACTACGGCACGGACAACATCTGCGTGGTCTCCCCCGACGCCGGCCGCGTCAAGGTGGGAGAGAAGTGGGCCGATGCCCTCGACGGCGCTCCCCTGGCCTTCGTCCACAAGACCCGCGACCCCAACGTGCCCAACCAGGTCAAGTCCAACCGGGTGGTCGGCGATGTCGAGGGGCGCACCTGCGTCCTGATGGACGACATGATCGACACCGGCGGCACCATCGCCGGCGCCGTCAAGGTGCTCAAGGACGCCGGTGCCGGCGACGTGATCATCGCCTGCACCCACGGCATCTTCTCCGACCCGGCCGCCGAGCGACTGGCCTCGTGCGGCGCCAAGGAGGTCATCACCACCGACACGCTGCCGATCCCGCCGGAGAAGCGGTTCGACAACCTCACCGTGCTGTCCATCGCGCCGCTGCTGGCCCGGACCATCCACGAGGTCTTCGAGAACGGCTCGGTGACCAGCCTGTTCAACGGGTCGGCCTGACATGTCCGCGGACCCCGCGGGGCGCGCCACGATCTACCACAACCCGCGCTGCTCCAAGTCGCGGCAGGCTCTCGACCTGCTGCGGGAGCGCGGGGTCGAGCCGACGGTGGTCAAGTACCTCGACACCCCGCCGACGGTCGAGGAGCTGCGCACCCTCATCTCCGATGCCGGGTTGACGGTGCGGCAGGCCGTGCGGGTCAAGGAGACCGAGTTCACCGAACTCGGTCTGCTCGAGGCCTCGGACGAGGAACTGCTCGCGGCGATGGTGGCCCACCCCCGGCTCATCGAGCGGCCCTTCGTCGTCACCGGTAAGGGGACCCGCCTGGCGCGGCCCACCGCCGCCGTCGAGGAGATCCTCTGACGGTCGGGGGTCGGGCGTGACCCAGGGTCCGGCATCAATCGGAGCCCGGCCTGATTTGGGGGCCGGGCTCCTCGCCGCTAGGCTGATCTGGTCATCTCGGCGAGGGAGGACCCTTCACGGGTCACTCCGTTATCGACGCGATCATTGTCGGCGTGGTCCCCGGTGGGCCGCCCCGGGCGATCGTCTCGGTCGCCGGGGAGGTCATCACCCGCAGAGCGCACGCGCGCTCCCCACCGACAGAAGGTTCACCATGGCCAAGGAAGTCAACAACCTCAAGACCGCCATCCGCACCGAGTTCGGCAAGGGCTCCGCCCGCCGCGCCCGTCGCGAGGGCCAGGTCCCCGCGGTGCTCTACGGCCACCACACCGAGCCGCGCCACCTGCTCCTGAACACCCTCGAGTTCGCCGCGGTCCTCCGTGCCCACGGCACCAACTCGCTGCTCACCCTCGACATCGAGGGCGAGGAGCAGCTCGCGCTGCCCAAGCAGATCGACGTGCACCCGCTGACCCGCGTCATCGAGCACACCGACCTGCTGGTCGTGCGTAAGGGCGAGAAGGTCACGGTCGAGGTCTCCGTCACGGTCGTCGGCGACGCCTCCCCGGGCACCCTGGTCACCCAGGACGCCAGCTACATCGAGATCGAGGCCGACGCCACCATGCTCCCCGAGGGCTTCGAGGTCTCCGTCGAGGACGCCGAGGCCGGCCTCCAGATCACCGCCGCCGACATCGAGCTCCCCACCGGCAGCACCCTGGTCTCCGACCCCGAGACGCTGATCGTCAACGTCATCGAGGCGCCGTCCGAGGCAGACCTCGAGTCCGAAGAGGAGGCCGCCCCCCAGGGTGAGGCCGCCGAGGACGCCGCTCAGGCCGCCGAAGAGGCGTGATCCCGAGCGCCGCAGCCTGAGCTGCGGTGATCCCGGCCACGGGCCCGGTGCGTCCACCCCGGCGGACCGGGCCCGCGGTCATTCGGATGAGCCCTAACCGCGGATGAGGCCGAAAGCCAGGGCGACCATCATCACGGCGATCCCCGCGTCCAGCACCCGCCATGCCCCGGGCCTGGCGAATACTCCGCGCAGGGCCCTGCCACCGAAGCCGATCAGCACGAACCACGCCGTGCCGGCGAGGAACGCCCCGGCCGCGAACACCCAGCGCAGGTCCCCCGCCTGCTGGTTGGCGAGAGTCCCGAGGAAGACCACGCTGTCGAGATAGGCGTGGGGGTTGAGCCAGGTGAACGCCGCGCACGCCGCGACCGCGCCCAGGGTCGACGGGATCCGGGCGTCGTCGTCGACCTGCAACCCGCCGCCGGGGCGGATGGCGCGGGTTGCGGCGAACGCACCATAGGCCAGCAGGAACACCACGCCGAACCACGTCATCACCGTGATGGCGGCGGGCGCGGACTCCACCAGCGCTCCCACCCCCGCCACCCCGAGCAGGATCAGGACCGCCTCCGAGAGGACGCAGAACACCACGATCGGGACCATCGCCACGTCGCCGCGGATCGAGCGTTGGAGGATGTAGGCGTTCTGTGCGCCGACGGCGGCGATGAGCCCGAGGCCCATGCCGGCGCCCGTGAGAAGCGTGGAAGTGGTGGTCACGTCCTCACGCTAGGTCCGCCGGATCAGTAGCACCACTACAGTTACTTCGATAGCATTAGCTGCACTTATGAACGCACTTCACCTGGATCAGCTGCGGACCCTCGCCGCCGTCGTGGACCTCGGCTCGTTCGACGCCGCGGCCGCCCACCTGCACGTCACCCAGTCGGCGGTGTCCCAGCGCATCCGAGCACTGGAGGACTCGGCCGGCCGCATCCTGGTCCGCCGGGACCGCCCGGTCACGGCGACCGAATCCGGCGAGACGGTGCTCAGAACCGCGCGGCAGATGCTCCACCTGGAGGAGTCCCTGTCCCGCGAGTTCGACGGTCCGGACAGCCCGACCGGACACGTGGTCCTGGCGGTGGCGTGCAACTCCGACTCGCTGGCCACCTGGTTCCTCGACGCCATGACAGAAGTCCGCGCCGCCGGCCGGGTGGTCTTCGACCTCCGCCGCGAGGACGAGTCGCTGTCCTCCGACCTGCTCCGGCGGGGCGAGGTGATGGCGGCGGTGACCAGCGAGTCGCGCCCCGTCCAGGGGTGCCGGTCGCTGCCCCTGGGGTCGATGCGGTACCTGGCCTGCGCGAGCCCCGGATTCGTGGCCCGGCACCTGCGGGACGGCTCGGCCACCGCCGCGCTCGGGAGAGCCCCCATCGTGGACTTCGACCGCAGCGACGGTCACCAGAACCACCACTACCGACGGCTGGCCCGCCGCGAACCGACCGGCCCCCGCCACTTCGTGCCCAGCTCACACGACCACGTCAGGGCGATCGCCGCCGGCTTGGGCTGGGGACTGGTCCCCGAGCGACTGGCCACACCCTGGTTGGTCTCCGGCGAGCTCGCCGAGGTCTCCCCCGACCACCCGCTCGACGTCCCACTGTTCTGGCAACACTGGAGACTCCAGTCCCCCGACCTCGACGCCCTCACCGCCGCGGTGCTCGAGACGGCACGGACGGAACTGCAGGCCTGACGGCGCGACCAACGACCGACGGTCCGGCGGCCGACCCGGTCTGGGACCATGAGTCCGTGAGTACCGCTGACGCCCCCGGACCCAGACTCGTCGTGGGCCTGGCCAACCCCGGCCCCGACTACGAGGGCACCCGCCACAACATCGGTTGGGACGTGCTGGTCGAGCTCGCCTCCCGCGCCCTGCCC
>JBKBUP010000068.1:0-12503 GCA_046289795.1 Dietzia sp.
GGCGAGCGGATCTGGGTGGGGTGGGACAGCCCAGGGTGCCGCGGAGGCGCTCCACCGCCACCTCGTACTCGGCCACGATCTGCGCCATCGTCTCGGCGACGGGGACGACGCCCTCGAGCGAGCCGATGATCTGCCCCGCGGGCATGGCCACGACCTCGGGATCCTGCGACTGCGAGATCCGCTGGTGAGCCTCGGCCACCAGCAGGTTCTGCAGCGGCATCGGCAGTGGACTCGGGGCGTCCTCTGCCGTCCAGGCCTCGGTCCACTTGCTCTTGAGCAGGCGGGCGGGCTTGCCCGAGTAGATGCGCGTCCGGACGGTGTCGGCGCTGGTGGCGGCGACAAGCGCCTCCTGCATGGCCTTCGACCCGCCGTCGTCACCGTACTCGGCGGCGGTGAGCCAGCGGGACCCCATCCACGCGCCCTCTGCGCCCATGCCGATCACGGCGGCGACCTGGGACCCGTCACCGAGCCCACCGGCCGCGAGCACGGGGGCGCGGCCGTCGAGCGCGGCGACGATCTCGGGAACCAGCACGAGGGTCGCCACCTCGCCGGTGTGGCCGCCCGCCTCGCCACCCTGGGCGATCACGATGTCGACACCGTTGTCCACGTGGGCGAGGGCGTGCTTCTTGGCGCCGGCGAGCGCGGCCACCTTCATCCCGTTCGCGTGGGCGAGATCGATGATGTGCTTGGGCGGTGAGCCGAGCGCGTTGGCGATCAGCACGGGGCGGTGCTTGAGCGACATCTCGACGTGCGCCTCGGCGACCGAGTGCAGCCATCCGAGCACGCCGGCGTTGTGCTCGGCATCGTCACCGAGGGGCGGCACACCGAGATCGTCCAGGACGCGGGAGACGAACGCCTTGTGCTCCTCGGGGATCATCGCGGCGATGTCCTCGGGACTGCCCTCGGTGGGCACCTTGTTGGGCATCACGATGTCGACGCCGTACGGCTTGCCGTCCGTGTTCTCGTCCATCCAGGTCAGGACCGCGTCGAGCTCGTCGGCGTCGTTGTAACGGACGCACCCGAGGACGCCCATGCCGCCGGCGCGCGTCACCGCTGCGGCGACCGCCTTGGACGGGGTGAAGGCGAAGACCGGGTACTCGATCCCGAATTCCTCCGCGAGGGGGGTACGGATGCTCACTTGCTGATCTCCTGGCTGTCGTCTGCGGGGCGGGACGCGGCGACTTCCGCGGCCCACCGGTAATCGGGCTTGCCCGCGGGATTGCGCTTGACCGACTTCTCGACCCACAGTGCGCGCGGGCACTTGTAGCGGGCGATCTCGCCCCGTGCGTACTCGTTGAGCTCCTCGATCGGCGGGCACTCGCCGTCGCGCGTGTGGAGCACGGCGGCCACCTTGTGACCCATCCGCTCGTCGGGGACACCGATCACGAGCGCGTCGTAGACATCGGGATGCGTCTTGAGGGCGGCCTCGACCTCTTCCGGGTGCACCTTCTCGCCTCCGGTGTTGATGGACACCGATCCGCGGCCGAGCATCGTGACGGTGCCGTCCTCCTCGACCCGGGCGTCGTCGCCGGGGATGGAGTAGCGCTTGCCGCCATAGGTCTTGAACGTGGCCGCCGTCTTGACCTCGTCCTTGTAGTAGCCGACCGGGATGTGCCCGGTGCGTGCGACCTTGCCGATGACGTCGGACCCGGGCGGGACCTCGTTGCCGTCGGAGTCCAGGACGGTGGTCTCACCGTCGATCTTCACCCGGGGGCCACCGGTGTGGGTCTTGCCCTTCTCCGCCAACGCGATCCCGGAGAAGCCGGTCTCCGACGAGCCGATGGAGTCGGAGAGCATGACGTTCGGGAAGGCGTCGATGAACTGGTCCTTGACCGAGGGTGAGAACAGGGCGGCGGAGGAACCGATGTAGAACAACGACGACGAGTCGTACTTCTCCTCGTCCCAGGCCTCGATCATGGGCCGCGCCATCGCGTCGCCCGTGATGAACAGGAGATTGATCTTGTGCTCGGTCACGGTCTGCCAGACGGTCTCGGCGTCGAACTCCGGGATGAGCACGCTGGTGTGGCCGGCGAACAGTGCCATGAGGATCGCCCACTGGGCGCCGCCGTGGATGAGCGGGGGCAGAGCGGCGCGGACCAGGACGCCGCCGTCGACGGCCTTGTTCGCGAGTTCCCACTCGTCGGCGACCTTCTCGCCGGTGAGGAAGTCGATGCCGCCGCCGAGGACCATGAACACGTCCTCCTGCCGCCACATCACGCCCTTCGGCGAGCCCGTGGTGCCACCGGTGTAGAGCATGTAGATGTCGTCGTTCGAGCGCTCCGCGAAGTCTCGCTCGGGCGACTGCGCCGCCAGGGCGTCGTCGTAGTGGGCGACCGAGACCCCGTCCGGTGTCACCGGGTCAGGAGTGTCGGTGCCGTCCTCGATGACCAGGCAGTGCCGCACCCCCGGGGTGTTGGACAGGGCCTGCTCGAGCACGTCCGAGTAGCGGCGCTCGTGGACGACCACGACGGAGTCGGAATTGTCGAGCAGGTACTCGAGCTCGGACGAGACGTACCGGTAGTTGACGTTGACCATGACGGCGCGGATCTTGAAGATCGCGACCATGGCCTCGACGGCCTCGATGGTGTTGCGGCTGTACACCGCAACCTTGTCGTCCGGCCCGACGCCCACGGACCGGAGGTGGTGGGCGAGTCTGTTGGCCCGCTCCTCCAGTTCCCTGAAGGTGAACGACCGGCCCTCCTGGACCAGTACGACCCGGTCCGGGACGCGGTCGACACTGTGCTCGACGAGATCTCCGATGGTGTACGCCATACACCCAAAGTAGAACGTGTTACCGTCGCCCGTGGGCGAAAGCCGTGAACCCGTGTAACTAATTTTCTGGAGGCCTGATGACCCGCGTCGAGACGCCCGAGGACCAGCACCTGCTCACCGAGCGGCGTGGACACGTCCTGGTGGTCACCATGAACCGTCCCGAGGCCCGCAACGCACTCTCGGGCCCGATGATGCGCGGCATGGAGGCGGCCTGGGACCTGGTGGACTCCGACCCGGACATCCGAGCGTGCATCCTCACCGGCGCGGGCGGGTACTTCTGTGCGGGCGCCGACCTCAAGGCGATGAACACCTCGGCGCCGGGCGACAAGTTCGCCGAGGGCGGCTGGGACCTGACGCGGCTGCCCGCCCTCCTCAAGGGCCGCCGACTGAGCAAGCCGCTCATCGCCGCGGTCGAGGGGCCGGCCATCGCCGGCGGCACCGAGATCCTCCAGGGCACCGACATCCGGGTGGCCGGCCGGTCGGCGAGGTTCGGCGTCTCCGAGGCCCGGTGGGGCCTGTACCCCCTCGGTGGCTCCGCGGTGCGGCTCGTCCGTCAGATCCCCTACACCGTGGCCATGGAGGTCCTCATGACGGGCCGCCACCTCACCGCCGAGGAGGCGGAGCGGTTCGGGCTCATCGGCCACGTGGTCGAGGACGGCACCGCCCTGGACAAGGCCCTGGAGATCGCCGAGCTCATCGCCGCGAACGGCCCGCTGGCGGTCCGGGGCATGATCGAGACGATCCGCCGGACCGAGGGCATGCACGAGGAGGAGGCCTTCAAGGTCGACGCCGAGGTCGGCGGGCGGGTCTTCGCCTCCGCCGACGCCAAGGAGGGCCCGCGCGCGTTCGCCGAGAAGCGTAAGCCCGAGTTCCGCGGGGAGTGACGACGCGCCCGGACCCGGTTACAGACCCAACCGGGTCCGGGCCTTCAGCACCCTGAAGTACCCCGAGGCCAGCCTCTTCTTGCCCGGCGTGAACGGGGGCACCATGAGCTGGGAGACGTTGACGTCGTAGGAGTGCATCGCGACGGCCCGCTCGTGCGTGAACGTCCGGAAACCGTAGTGCCCGTGGTAGCCGCCCATCCCCGAGTTGCCGACCCCGCCGAAGGGGATGGCCGGAGACGCCATCCCGATGCCGAAATCGTTGCCGTAGATGTTGCCGGAGCGGGTGCGGTCGGCCACGGTGTCGAAGCGGCTGTTCTTCTCGCCGTACCAGTACAGGACCAGCGGGCTGGGCCGGTCGTTGATGTAACGGACGGCCTCGTCGATGCTCGTGTAACCGAAGACCGTCAGCACGGGCCCGAACACCTCGTCCGAGTCGATCGCCATCTCGGGCGTCACGCCCGTGAGCAGCGTGGGTGCGATCTTTCGGACGACCGCGTCCGGGAGCCGCTCCCCCGCCGGGGCGGCGTCGCGTCTGACGGCGCCCTTGGCCACGGCGTCGTCGATCAGGCCGACGATCCGCTCGTAGTTGGACGTATTGACGGTGGCGGTGTACTCGGGATTGCCGACGATGGCCGGTAGGCTGCGTCGCCACTGGTCGAGGACGGTGTCGCAGAACGTGTCCACCTCGGCCTCGGGGACGAAGACGTAGTCCGGGCACATGCACACCTGGCCGCCGTTGACCATCCGGGACGCGGCGATGCCGCGCGCGGCGCGGTCGAGGTCGGCGCTGGTGTCCACCACGACGGGGTTCTTGCCGCCCAGTTCGAGGGTGACCGGGGTGAGGTTCTCGGCGGCGTCCCTGGCGACGGACTTGCCGACACCCGGGGAGCCGGTGAAGAACAGGTGGTCGAAGGGCAGCGCGGAGAAGTCCGACCCACGGCCGTGTTCGGGCCCCGCGATGGCCAGTTCGTCGACAGCGAAGTACTCGGGCGCCCGGCTGCAGAGCACCTCGGTGGTGTGGGCGGTGACCGACGACGGCCGGATCATCACCCTGTTGCCGGCGGCGAGCGCCGACCCGGCCGGGACGATCGTCAGGTACAGCGGGAAGTTCCACGGCCCGATGATCCCGACGACGCCCTTGGGGTCGTGACGTACCTGTTGGGTGAAGCCCACCGCCTCGAGGGCGCGGGAGACCCGCGTCGGCTTCATCCACTTCTTGAGGTGGCCGCGCTGATGGTCCAGATCCGGGATCGACGAGGCGATGTCGGTGATCGTGGAGAACGTCTCGGGTCGGCAGCCGTAGTCCTCCCGGATCGCCTCGGTCAGCTCGGCCGCGTTGTCCAGGACGAGTTGCTTGAGTCGCTGGATCCGATCGCGCCGGATCCCGGCCCCCGGCTGCGGGTCGGCGAGGAACGCCTGCTGCTGCCGCTCGAGGATCTGGGCGAGCGTGAGATCACGGGCGGTCAGGGTTCTGGTCATGCGTCCAGAGTAGTTCCCGCCGCACGTGACCGGTGGATGAACGACTCAGCGGGCGTCCGCCCAGTACGGATCCTTGAGCTTGCGCTTGACCAGCTTGCCGTTGGCCTGCCGGGGGAGCTCGTCCACCACGTCGATCGACCGCGGCAGCTTGTACTTGGCCAGGCGGCCGGACAGGTCGGCGAGGATCTGCGACTTGAGTTCGTCGGTCTCGGCGTAGCCCTCGGCCAGCTCGATGACGGCCTTGACCTCCTCGCCCCAGTCCTTGTGCGGGATGCCGAACACGGCCACGTCGCGGACGGCCTCGTGGCGGGTCATCTCCGACTCGATCTCGGCCGGGTAGATGTTCACGCCCCCGGAGATGATCATGTCGTTCTTGCGGTCGCACAGGAAGAGGTAGCCGTCGGAGTCCACGTAGCCGATGTCCCCCATGGTGAACAGTTCGCCGACGTAGGTCTTCGCGGTCTTTTCTGCGTCCTGGTGGTACTCGAACTTGGACCCGTGCATCTGCAGGTAGACGTTCCCGGTCTCACCGACGGGCAGTTCGACGCCGTCGTCGTCGAGGATCTTCAGGGTGGTGGTCTTCCACGGCCGGCCCACGCTGCCGGGCTTGCGGAGCCACTCCTCACCGGTGATGGTGCAGCCACCGCCCTCGGTGCCGGCGTAGTACTCGGTGAGCACCGGGCCCCACCAGTCGAGCATGGCCTGCTTGACGTGCTTGGGGCACGGGGCGGCGCCGTGGACGATCGTGCGGAGACTCGACACGTCGTACTTCGCGCGCACGTCCTCCGGCAGTTCGAGCAGCCGCGAGAACTGGGTCGGGACCATGTGGGACTGGGTGACCCCGTGGGCGTCGATGAGGCGCAGCATCTCCTCCGGCGTCCACTTGTCCATGAGCACCACCGCCTGGCCCAGGTTGAGCGAGATGGCGACGAAGTTGAGCACGGCCGTGTGGTAGAGCGGCGAGCCGCAGATGTGGACGTTGTCCGGCCCCTGGATGCCGAAGCCGGCGAAGAAGAAGTAGTTGGGAACCGTCACCTGGTCCGGCGAGGCGCCGGTCAGCGGCCGACGGACGCCCTTGGGGCGCCCGGTGGTGCCCGAGGTGTAGAGCATCGGGGCGCCGAGGGTACGGCCCGACGGCGAGGGGTCCTGCCCCTCGGCCGGGACCGCGAGCTCGGAGAGCGGACGGAATCCCGGCACGTCGCCGATCGCGTAGCAGCGGGCGGGGTCGAGCCCGGCCTCCGTCGCGGCGGCGGTGGCCACGTCGGCGAAGCGCTCGTCGGCCACGAACACGGTCGAGCCCGAGTTCTCCAGGATGTAGGCCACCTCCGGTCCGGTCAGGTGCCAGTTGGCGGGGGCCACGTAGAGACCGATCTCGAGGGCCGCGAAGTAGACCTCGAGGAAGCCGATGCTGTTCGGCGCCATCAGGACGATCCCGTCCCCGGACCCCAGGCCCAGCTCGCGCAGCCCCCGAGCGTGTCCGTGGGCCGCGTGCACGAGTTCGCCGAAGGTCACCTGGCGGCCGGAGGCCTCGATCACCGCGACGCGGTCCGGCTCCGCCTCGGCGATCCGGTAGACACTGGTCACGTACTCCCCGGTCCGGTTGTTCAGGACTCCGGTCTCGGTGGGGATGGTGGGTGTGGGTGCGCTCATGACCCCAGACTAGAACGTGTTCCTGTCAGGGGTCCAGGGATTGACTCCGAGGACTATCCTCATCACATGTCCGCAGACTCCTCCGGGACCCGGGCGATCCGGGCCACCGATGACGACCGCACCGCGGTCATCACCGCGCTCGATTCCGCACTTGCGAGCGGGCAGCTCGACCAGTTCGAGCACTACGAGCGGGTGCGGGTGGCCACGTCCGCGCGCAATGTCGACGACCTCCGGCCGCTGTTCGCCGACCTCCAGGGGGTGAGGGTCCGTCTGCACGGCGACCGCGGTCCGACCTGGGAGGAGCCGACCTCGTCGTCGTCCCCGACAGACGCCTCGACCCGCCCTCCGTGGGGTTGTCTCGTGGTGATCCTCGTGGCGGCGGCGCTGACGGCGGGCGTGTTCCTGGCGATCTCCGCGTCGGACGACCCGGACCCCGGCGCACAGGACGTCATGATCGGGGACCGGGCGGGCCGCGCGGAACAGGGGGCGGGACAGGGTGCGGGACAGGGCGAGTCGCGCGTCCTGGACAACCCCGCGCCCCTGTCCGCCGCCGGGCTCGAGCGGATCTTCACCACCGCCGGCCAGGCGTCGGGTTCCGAGTTGGCCACGAGCCTGGTGGTGCACCCCGAGCACGCGGTGCTGGCCTGGACCGACCCGGAACACCCCAGCCGGACGCTGCGCCAGCTGTACCGCGGCGGGTGGTCGGGGTGGGCCGACAGCCCCAGCACCCGCGAGGAGTCCTTCCGCCTGGCCGACCTCGACGCCGCCCTGATCGCCCCGGTGATCGCCGGCGCCCCGGAGACCCTCGGGATCGGCGGCGAGGCCGGCGCCTTCCTCAACGTCACCGCGGACGACGCCGGTCGGCCGAGCTACACGGTGCACGTGAGCAACGACGTCCACCAGAGCGGCTTCCTCGAGGTGGATCACGCGGGCGAGGCGGTCCGGGTCCACCCCCCGCGCTGACGGACGCGACCCGCCCGCCGGGCGGCGATCAGTCCATCAACCGGCTCAGGGTCTCGATCTCCTCGACGGAGCGGGCCGTCACCACGAGCATCGTCACGCCGGCGGCCTCCCACTCGGCGATCTGCGACCTCACCGACGCCTCGTCACCGATGATCGCGGTGGCCTCGACCATCTCGTCCGGCACCGCGGCCGCGGCCTCCTCCTTGCGCCCGGAGCGGAACAGCTCGGTGATGCGGGCGACGTCGTCGGCGAACCCCATCCGGGCGAAGGCCTCGGCGTGGAAGTTCTTCTCCTCCGCGCCCATTCCCCCGGCGTAGAGGGCGGTGAAGGGCTTGTACGCATCGAGCACCGAGCGCCGGTCGTCGGTGATGTGGAGTTGGCAGAGGAAGGCCACCTCGAAGTCCTCGCGGGTCCGGCGCGCACCGGGCCGGGCGAAGCCCTCGTCGAGCCACGAGTTGAACTGGTCCGCGGATCGGGGCGAGGCGAGGAAGCCCAGCCAACCGTCGGCGATCTCGGCCGCGAGCGCGACGTTCTTGGGCCCCTCGGCACCCAGCCAGATGGGTACGTCCTCGCGGAGCGGGTGGAGGATCGATTTGAGCGGCTTGCCCAGTCCCGAGGCGTCCGCCCCCTGGTAGGGCAGGGCGTACGCCGGTCCGTCCGAGGTCACCGGCGCCTGGCGGGCAAGGACCTTCCGGATGATGTCGATGTACTCGCGGGTGCGCGCGAGCGGCTTGGCGAACGGCTGGCCGTACCAGCCCTCCACCACCTGCGGGCCGGAGACGCCCAGGCCCAGGCAGAAACGGCCGCCGGAGAGGTGGTCCAGGGTCATGGTGCTCATCGCGGTGGCCGTGGGCGTCCGGGCGGACAGCTGCACGACCGCCGTGGACAGGCGGATGCACTCGGTGAGCGAGCCGTACCAGGCCAACGGGGTGAACGCGTCCGACCCCCAGGCCTCGGCGGTGAAGACGGTGTCGAACCCCGCCTTGTCCGCGGCCACCACGAGGTCGGCGTGATTGGCGGGCGGCTGCGCGCCCCAGTATCCCAGCTGCAAGGCGAATTTCATGGGCACCAGTGTGACCCAGACCGCCCCGCGACGGTGTCGAGCCCACGAAAAGCCACACACCACGCGGTGGAACGTGTTCTACTTGCGGGCGTGACATCCAGAGAGATCGTTGTCGACATCACCCCGCCGGACGAGGCCGTGCTCGCGGCCCCGCTCGCCCCGTCCTTCGACTACACGCGGTCGACCGGACCGGTCCTCGGCGCGTTCTTCACCGGCCTGCGCGACGGCCGCCTCGTGGGGGTCCGCGACTCCCGCGGCGCCGTGCACGTGCCACCGGTGGAGTTCGACCCCCACACGCGCGAGGCCCTGACGGACCTCGTCGAGGTGGGCTCGGGGGCCGGGATCGAAGGCGTCGTCGTCGTCTGGACCTGGGTGCCCGAACCCACCGACCTCCACCGACTCGACTCGCCCTTCGCGTGGGCCCTGGTCCGGTTCGACGGCGCCGACACCGCCGTCCTCCTCCCCCTGGCCGCCGACGGCCCCGAGGCCGTGAGCTCCGGGATGCGCGTGCGCCTACGGTGGTCCGCCGAGCGGACCGGGACCATCCACGACATCGCGTGCGTGGTCCCCGCCGACGTCCCGGGCGGCACCACCCAGGGCGACGACGACGAGGTGCCGCAGCCCTCCGGCGACGAGGCCGTCACCATGGTCGTCACCCCGATCGGGCTCTCGGTGACCCACACCGCCGGGCCCGCCGAGAGCGAGTTCCTCCGGGCGATCGTGCAGGGTCGGGTGCTCGGACGCCGACGCTCCAACGGGCCCGAGGTCTACGTCCCGCCACGTGACTACTGCCCGTCCGACGGAGTGGCCATGGGCGAATACGTGGAGGTCTCCGGCATCGGGACCGTCACCACGTTCGGCATCGTCAACGTGCCGTTCGCCGGTCAGGAGATCAAGCCCCCGTACGTCACCGCGTACATCCTCCTCGACGGGTCCGACGTCCCCATCCAGCACCTCGTGTTGGGCTGCGAGGCCTCCGAGGTGCGCATGGGCATGCGGGTGCGCGCGGTGTGGACCCCCGAGTCCGAGCGCCCCGCCTCGATGAAGGCCATCACCCACTTCGAGCCGACCGGCGATCCCGACGCCGACCCCGACACCTACGCCGACCACCTGTAGAGGACACCCGTGACCCCCACCGCACCCCGGGACGTGGCCGTCGTCGGTTTCGCCCACGCCCGACACACAGAGTCCACCTTCGGCACCACCAACGGTGTCGAGATGCTCGCCCCCGTCTTCGCCGAGTGTTACCGGCAGACCGGACTGGACCGGACCGACATCGAGTTCTGGTGCTCCGGCTCCTCCGACTACCTCGCCGGCCGCGCCTTCTCCTTCATCTCCGCCGTCGACACCATCGGCGCCGTGCCCCCCATCTGCGAATCGCACGTGGAGATGGACGCCGCCTGGGCGTTCTTCGAGGCCTACCTCAAGATCGCCACCGGGCAGGCCGACACCGCGCTCGTCTACGGGTTCGGCAAGGCCTCGGCCAGCACCGACCTCGACTCGGCCCTGGCGCTGCAACTCGACCCGTACACCGTGGCCCCGCTGTGGCCCGGCCGGCACCACATGGCCGCGCTACAGGCCCGCGCCGGGATCGACGCCGGCAAGTGGTCCGAGACCGAGATGGCCTCCGTGGCCGCCCGCGCCACCGGCCGGGACGAGCGGGAACTGCTCGCCGAGGCGTACGTGGCCGACCCGCTGCGCCGACACGACTGCCCGCCGGTCACCGACGGCGCCGGCGCGATCATCCTGGCCTCCGGCGACCGGGCCCGCGAACTGGTCGACACCCCGGCATACGTCACCGGCATCGAGCACATCGCGGACTCCGCCGAGTTCGGCGCCCGCGACCTCACCGACTCGCCCTCGGCCCGCGCCGCCGCCGTCCGCGCGACCCGGTCCTCGGGCGAGCGGCCCGACCTCGGTGGCGTCACCGTCGCCGAGCTGCACACCCAGTACACGCACCAGGAACTGCTCCTGCGTACCGCGCTGGGGATCGGCGACCACGTGGCCGTGACCCCGTCCGGCGGATCGCTGCTCGCGGACCCGCTCTTCTCCGCCGGGCTCGAGCGCATCGGCTACGCCGCCAACGACGTCATGGAGGGCCGCACCGAACGCGCCCTCGCCCACGCCACCAGCGGACACCTGCTGCAGCAGAACCTCATCTGCCTCCTGGAAGGACGCCCCGCATGAGCGCCCACACTGCTGGATCCGGCACCGTCGGACTGCCCGCGGCCGTCCTCGGCACCGGCCAGACCCATCACGTCTCCCGGCGCACCGACGTCTCCATGGCCGGGCTCTGCCGCGAGGCGATCGACGCCGCCATGGCCGACGCCGGCGTGGGATGGGACGAGATCGACGCCGTGATCGTGGGCAAGGCCCCCGACCTGTTCGAGGGCGTCATGATGCCCGAGCTCATGATGGCCGACGCGCTCGGCGCCGTCGGGAAGCCGCTCCTGCGCGTCCACACCGCCGGCTCCGTCGGCGGCTCCACCGCCGTGGTGGCCGCGACGCACATCCAGTCCGGTCGCTACCGCCGCGTACTCGCCGTGGCGTGGGAGAAGCAGTCCGAGTCCAACGCCATGTGGGCGCTCAGCCTGCCCGTGCCGTTCACCGCCCCCGTCGGCGCCGGCGCCGGCGGCTACTTCGCCCCGCACGTCCGCTCCTACATCCGCACCACCGGAGCCCCGGAACACGTCGGCGCGATGGTCGCGGTCAAGGACCGGCTCAACGGGTCGATCAACCCCCACGCCCACCTCAAGCAGCCCGACCTCACCGTGGACAAGGTGCTCCAGGGCCAGATGCTGTGGGACCCCATCCGCTTCGACGAGACCTGCCCGTCATCCGACGGCGCCTGCGCGATCGTCCTCGGGGACGAGGAGGCCGCGGAGGCCGTGGAGGCCACCGGCAGGCAGGTCGCCTGGGTCCACGCCACCGCGCTGCGCACCGAGCCCGGTACCTACGCGTTCCGCAACTACCGCAGCCCGCAGGCCGGTCGTGACGCCGCCGCCGCGCTGTGGGCCGAGGCCGGGATCACCAACCCGGCCGAGGAGATCGACGCCGCCGAGATCTACGTCCCCTTCTCCTGGTTCGAGCCCATGTGGCTGGAGAACCTCGGATTCTGCGAGGAGGGCGAGGGCTGGCGCATGGTCGAGTCCGGCGCCACCGCGCGCGACGGTTCCCTGCCCGTCAACCCCTCCGGCGGGGTCCTGTGCTCCAATCCGATCGGCGCCTCCGGCATGCTGCGCTTCGCCGAGGCGGCCCGGCAAGTCATGGGCCGCGCCGACGAGCACCAGATCCCGGGCGCGCGCAAGGCCCTCGGCCACGCCTACGGCGGCGGGTCCCAGTACTTCTCCATGTGGGTCGTGGGGACCGACCGACCGGAGCGTCACTCATGAGCAACCCGTACCTGGACGAGGACGGCCTGTACCGGCCGCTCGAGATGAGCGACGCCGCCCTGGCGAGTCCCGCCTACGCCGCCGCGCGCCGCTCGTGGGCCGCGACCAACGCCGGCGACCGCGACGCCTGGATCGACGGATGGTCCCCCGAGGGCACCATCGAGGATCCCGTGGGACCGTCGATGTTCGACGCCGAGGGCATCGGCCACACCGGCACGACGCGGCTCCTGGAATTCTGGGAGAAGGCCGTGGCCACCCCGGACCACATCGAGTTCCGCTTCGACCGCGGGATCGCCGTGG
>JBKBUP010000006.1:0-32364 GCA_046289795.1 Dietzia sp.
AGCCGGTTCCGGGAGGAGATGGCGGAGGGGTATCCGCCGGTCGTCGCCGTACGCAGAGCCGTGGCCACCGCCGGCCGCACGGTGGTGTTCTCGGCCGTGATGGTGGGTGTGACCCTGTCCGGGCTGCTCGTCTTCCCGCAGGACTTCCTCAAGTCCGTGGCCTACGGTGCGATCGCCGCCGTCATCCTGGCCGCACTGCTGTCGGTGACCCTGCTCCCGGCGGTGCTGGTGATGCTGGGGCATCGCGTCGACATGCTCGGCATCAAGCGGCTGCAGCGGCACCGCACCCGCGAGCAGGTGGAGAACGGATTGTTCGGCCGGGTGGCCGACTTCTCCATGAAGCACCCGGTGGCGGTGGCGGTGCCCGTCGTGGTGGTCCTGGTGGCGCTCATCATCCCGTTCTCCGGGGTCAAGTTCGGCGGCATCAACGAGACCTACCTCCCGCCGGACAACACCACGCGCGTCGCGCAGGAGCAGTACGACCAGAATTTCCCCGGTACCCGCACCGACCCGATCAAGCTGGTCGTGATCGGTTCCGACGGCACCACGCTCTCGCAGATCCGGGCCGAGGCCAACAACGCACCCGGACTCACCGGCCCGTTCCAGTTCGCCCGATCAGGGCAACAGGACGAGCAGGGTCGTGACGTGGTGGTCCTGCAGTCCGGTGTGATCGACCGGAACGCCCCGGCCGAGACCGTCGAGTACTTGCAGCAGTTCCCGATCCCCGCCGGCACGGAGGTCTTCGTGGGCGGTAACCCGGCCATGGAGGCCGATTCCGTCGACGCGCTCGTCGACGGCCTGCCGTGGTTCATCTTGTACGTGCTGATAGCAACCACGATCCTGATGTTCCTGGCGTTCGGTTCGCTGGTGTTGCCGATCAAGGCCGCGATCATGAACCTGCTGGGCCTGGGCGCCACGCTCGGGATCCTCACCTGGATCTTCGTCGACGGCCACCTCTCCGACCTGCTCGGCTTCACCCCGGGGCCGCTCACCTCGCCCGTGGTGGTGCTGCTCATGGCGATCATCTACGGGCTGTCCACGGACTACGAGGTGTTCCTGGTGTCCCGGATGGTCGAGGCGCGATCCCGTGGTGCCCGAACCGCCGAGGCCATCCGCAGCGGCGTGGCCAACACCGGCCGGATCATCACCTCGGCCGCGCTGATCCTCATCGTGGTGACCGGGGCGTTCGCGTTCTCCGACATCGTGATGATGAAGTACATCGCGTTCGGCATGATCGCCGCCCTGATCATCGACGCCACGGTGATCCGCATGCTGCTGGTGCCCGCGGTCATGCAGATGCTGGGCACCGACAACTGGTGGGCCCCCAAGTGGATGAAGCGGGTCCAGGAGCGGATCGGCCTGGGCGAGGCCGAGATCGGTGACGAGCCCGAGCACCTGCAGGGCGGCCCGGCGATCACCGGGCCGGCCGGCGCGGGTGCCGGCGTTCCGGCTGCCGCCACCGGCGGGCCGGCTGTCGAGAGGATCCACCCGGGACCCTCCGCGGCCGCCGAGTCGCCGGCCCCCGAGTCGCCGGCCGCGGAGTCGCCGGCCCCCGGGTCGTCGGTCGGGGTCCTGGAACCCGAGCCCCAGTACCGGTCTGAGCCCGAAACCGAACCCGAGCACCGGCCCGAACCCGAGCACCGGCCCGAACCCGAGCACCGGCCCGAACCCGAGCACCAGCCCGAACCCGAGCCCGAGGCGCGACCCGCACCCCGGCCCGAGCCCCGTCGACGCGACGGCGGCGGCGGGGAGAAGATCCCCGCGGCGGAGCTGATCGCCCGGCTCCGGCGCGAGCGGGAGAGGGAGCGGGAGCAGGATCGCGACGCGTGACGCCCGGCCCGGCCTCCGGAGTGGGAGCCTGGGCCGGGACCGCGACGAGGGCTATGGTGGCGGGATGAAGGGGACGCCGGGTGCCACGCTGCGCCGTCGTATCCGGGTGGTCCTGGTCAACCCGTGGTTCAAGGCGATAGCCACCCTGACCGTCCTGGGCTTCGTCCTCTACTGGCTCCGCGGACAGATGCCGTTCTTCGCCGAGGGCTTCTCGGCGGTCGTCAGTCCGCACTGGGGCTGGGTCGCGGTCGCCCTGGTGTTCTCGTACCTCTCCATGTCCAGCTACGGCTCGGTGCAGAAGGTGCTGCTGCAGTCGGCCGGCGTCAAGGTGGGGTACTGGGCGAACGTCGGCCTGGTCTTCTCCGCCAACGCGTTCTCCACCTGCATCCCCGGCGGTCAGGTCTTCGGAACGACCCTGACCTATCGGAAGACCCGCCAGTGGGGCGCGACCCGGGTGGTGGCGTCGTGGCAGCTGGTGATCTCCGGCGTGCTGTCGACGGTGGGCATCGTGCTGCTCGCGCTGGTGGGCTTCTTCCTGGTGGGCCGCGTCTCCAACCCGTTCCTGTTGACTCTGTCCGCGTTCGGCCTCGTGGCGATCGTGGTGGTGGTGCAGTGGGCCGCCCGGAACCCGGACAGGATCGAGGAGGCCCTTCTGACGCTGCTGGCCTGGGTCAACGCCCGGCGCCGCAGGCCCGCCGACCACGGTGCCACCGGGATACGCAAGATCGTGAAGCAGGCCGAGGCGGTCGAGATGACCAAGACCCAGTTCTCCAAGGCCTTCGCGTTCTCCCTGCTCAACTGGGTCGCCGACATCGGCTGCCTGTGGGCGGCCGCCCACGCGGTCGGAGCCCAGCCCAGCATCGGCGGCCTGTGCATCGCGTACGTCACCGGCAAGATCGTGGCCTCCGCGCCGATCACCCCGGGCGGGCTCGGAACGGTCGAGTTCGCGCTCATCACGGCCCTCACCGCGGGCGGGCTCGGTGCGCATCAGGCGTTCGCGACGGTGTTCCTCTACCGCATCGTCAGCTTCGTCCTGGTGGCTCTGGCCGGGTGGGTGGTCTTCTTCCTCTTCTACCGTGGCGCCGTGGACGTCGATCCCGATGCCGCACCCGGGGACGGTTCCCCTCCGCACGAGGACACCTCGTCGTCGTCGTCACTTCCCCACCCGGACCGGTCGGCTGTCCCCGCCGCCCCGCCGGCCGGAGCCGCCGCGGTGTGGCTGATGAAGAGCTCCCCGTGGCGCCCGACCGTTCGACACGACTTCGGCCCGATCCATCTCCCGCGCCTCCGCGACAACGGACCGTTAGTCGACGAGGGCAGTGGGGACTCCTACTCGGTGAGCGGCGCCGAACGCCGTGACGAGAGAGAACGGTGATCCGGGTGGCGCTGCCGCTGGTCTTCCTGCTGGACGCGGCTCTGGTGGTGGTGTTCGCGACCTTCGGACGCGGCGCCCATTCCGAGGGCCTCGGCATCGGTCAGGTGTGGGGCACGGCGTGGCCGTTCCTGGTGGGGCTGGTGCTGGGGTGGATCGTGGTGCTGGCCGCGCGCCGCGACCCGGCGACAGTCCGCTCGGGTGTCCTGGTGTGGCTCGTCACCCTCGTCGGCGGGATGCTGATCCGCGGGCTCGGCGACGGGCGCGTGCCGCACTGGAGCTTCATCCTGGTGGCCGCGATCGCCACCGCCGTGTTCCTCGTGGGCTGGAGGGCGGTGCGCGCGGCGCTGTCCCGACGTCGCGCGGCCTAGCTGGACAGAACTCCTAGCGGAACTCGGGCGGGATCTGGTCGAGCATGTGGGCCGGGACGGTGACGGTCTCGGGCAGCCTGACGCCGTCCGGGGCCGGGAGGCCCTCCGGGATCGCGACGGTGACGGGCTCCGTCGGGCCGTCGGCGACCGGGGCGGGCGGGGGATCGAGGACCGGGGCGGGCGCGGGCCCCGGGGCCTGTTCGGGCGCCGGTGCGGGGGCCGGCTCGGGTGCCGGCACCTCGCCCGGCGTGACGGGGCCTACCCACGCCGCGATGTCCTCGCGCGTCCCGGCGAAGATGTTGAGGTCGACCGGGCCGGTGAAACCCGGCACCTCGCCGGTCTCCGAGCGCTGCCAGAACAGCCACTCGCTCCAGCCGCCGATCATCGGGAGTGTCGGCTCCGAGACCCCGTACTCGGCCAGCCACAGCGGGTACTCGGAGAACTGCGTGGTGTTGGCCATCCGGTCGATCCAGAAGAAGCGGTAGGTGTAGATGATCGGGGTCCGCCCGGTGAGGTGCTGGAGTTCGGTGAGGAAGACGCGCGTCCACTCGATCAGTTCCTCCGGGTTCTTTCCCTCGTCGGTCTCGATGTCGAGAACCGGCGGAAGTTGCTGGCCCCCCACGGACTGCAGACGGGTGGCGAAGGCGTGTGCCTGGACCGACGGATCCATGGCGGGCCGGGCCTTGTGGTAGCTGCCCACGGCCATGCCGGCGGCCCGGGCCTGGTCGACGTCCGCCTCGTAGTAGCGGTTCGCCGGCCCGGTGCCCTCGGTGGCCTTGACAAAGGCGAAGGACTGGCCGGACGCGGCGGCCGCGTGCCAGTCGACGGGTGCGCCGTGCGGGTGCTGCCAGCTGGAGGAGTCGACGCCGTGTGCCAGGCCGTCGAAGGCGGGGGAGGGGGGGACCACGGCGTCGGCGCGGGGGGATATGACGACGACGAGGAGGCCTAGCGCCAGAGCGGCCGCAGAGGCGAGGGCCACGAGGAGGCGGGGCAGGAGGGCATGGCGGGCTGGCTGACCGTCAGGTGTCATGGGGGGAGTATCAATTAGTAACAACAGTCACACAAGCAACTCGCGCAACTTTTCTCACAATTTCTGCTGCTGCCGCAACCGTGGCGCGGGTGGCGCGTGTCACGGATCCGTCACAACCCGTAACACGCTGCCCCTCTGGTGCGATCAGTGCATTTCCGCCCTTACCCTTGGTGTTGTCCCACCGTTCCAGTCGGGAGAGCCCCTCGTGTCCGATGCAGTAGATTGTTCGACCCCTCGCTACCGGCATGACCTCGTCGCAGAAGTCGACGGGCCGGCCGACGACGCGGTTCTCGAGGTGATGGTCGCCGAGAAGGTGGTCCTCGACGAGAACGGCGCCGGCCGTGGGGTGCCGGAACTCGTCCTGCGGACCGGGGTCGACGGCATCACCCTCACGGACCGTGACCAGGTCCTCCGCCTCCAGGCAGTGATCAACCGGGCCGTCAACCAGTGGCGCGACGCGGCCTCCCACCTGCCCTGAGTGCTCGCCCGAGCCTGTTCACTCGATCCTGATCCCCACCTCGCGGATCAGTGACAGGCCGACCCCCAGGACCTGCTCGTGCGAGATGATCGCCCCTCGGAGGGCGGACGCGCCCCGCACGTCCTCCAGATCGGCACCCCTGAGGTCCGCCGCGGTGAACACCGCCCGGTCGAGGGTCGCCCCGCGCAGGTCCGCGCCGTCGGTCGACAGGTCCGCCACCCGCGCCTCCAGCAGGTCGGCCTGTCTACACCGGGTGGCGGACAGGCGCACCCGCTGGAGCCGGGCCATCCGCAGGTTGATCATGTCGGCGTGACAGTCCTCGAAGGACACGTCGGTCAGCCTGGCGTCGGACAGCACCATGCCGGTGAGTCGGCACCCGATGAACCTGACCCGGGTGAGCGAGGCCCCGTCGGCGACCATCCCCGACAGGTCGCACCCGCTGACCACCACGTCGGTCAGGCGGAGGGAATCGGCCCGGGCGCTGCTCAGGCGGATGCCCTCCAGTGTCGATTCGCGGATCTCCGCACCGCCGAGGTGCGCCGCGCCCTCGTCGGGGGAGGGGGCGTGCTCGGCGGTGGCCCACACGCCGTCCCACACGCCGTCCGGTTCGAGATCGGAACGCGGCGGCTGCAGTTGTTCCCGTCGCGGCACGGTCGGGGCGGCGGGCGGTCGGGGTGAGCCGGATCGGCGGCGAAGTGGTGGGGGCACGGGCGTCAGCCTAGGTGTGGGGTACGTCAGTCCAGATCGCAGAGCTCGGCGAACTGCCCCCACTGTTCGTCGACGGCCGAGGGGTCGACGGCAGGTTGGACGACCAGGCCCGAGATCCGGCTCGCCACGGCGGACAGGGCGTTGTCCTCCACGCCGGCAGCCAGGCGCCGCACCTCCTCGGAGCCGACCTCGGTGTCGACCTGATCGGTGACCAGGCGGTGGACCGGTTCGACCAGGACCTCGCATCCGGGCGTGGCGTCCGGGCCGGGGGAGGGGGCGGGCGCAGCGGTGGTCCCACTCGCGGTCGTGGTGGCGGGAGCGCCGGGTCCGGCGGTGGTCGTGGTCTGCTCGCCCGGCGTCACCTGCCCGCAGCCGCCGGTGGCCAGGGCGAGGCAGGCGGTCGCGGCGATCGCGCGGCCGGCCCGGTGGGACGCTGGTCTCCGGTGTGCCATGCCCCGGAGGATAACCGGGCTGGGACTTTCGCGGGTACAGGCGTACTCTCGGGGACATAGCTAGACAGATCTGTCTATGTTGGTGGTCGGTACGCACGGTGTCGAGAGGTCGAGGAGGTCGGGCATGAGCCTGCGAGAGGTGTTCGCTTTTCCGGAGGTCGTCAACGACTATGCCGCCCGGTGCACCGCCGGGCTCGTCGTGACACTCGCGGTGGTGACGATGCTCGTGCCGCCGCCGGCGCAGACGTGGCTCGCCGCGGTGCTGGTCATCGGCTTCGCCCTCCGGGTGGCCGGAGGGCCGCGGTATTCGCCGTTCGGCAGGCTCTCGGTGCACGTGTTGGCCCCGCGGGTCAGCTCCGAGCCCAAGCTCGTCGCCGGTGCTCCCAAGCGGTTCGCCCAGACGATCGGCCTGGTCATGTCCTCGGTCGCCCTCGGATTGTTCCTGAGTGGGTTGACCGTGGCCGGGGTCGTGGTCCTGGGAGTGCTGGTGGCGGCCGCCCTCGCCGAGGCCGCCCTGGGATTCTGCCTGGGGTGCTGGATGTACGCGCAACTGCAGAAGGCCGGGGTCGTGTCGGAAGACGCGTGTGTCGACTGCGCCGACATCTGGGCTCGGCCCGGGATGGCCGCGCGCAACTGAGACCGTCTCGCGACCGGGCAGTCGTCCAGTCGCGCTACTGTCGATGCATGACCACCCCGTCCGAGAACCCCGAGTCCTACGGCGGCGACCCCGACGGTTACGGGTCGGCATACGGCCACCAGCCCGACCCCGGAGACCCGTACTCACCGGGCGCGCAGCCGTACGGGTTCCAGTCGCCGTACGGGGACCAGTCTTACGGCAACAGCAACTATGGAAACCAGCCCTATGGGACCCAGCCTTACGGGACTCAGCCCTACGGCTCCCATCCATACGGAACCCAGCCCTACGGAACCCAGCCGTACGGGGAGCAGCCCTTTGGCGTGCAGCCCTACGGCTCACCGGGCTACGGCGCGATGCAGCCGTACGCGCCGAACTACGGCGCCTCGCGCAAGGAGCCGGCTCTGTCGCTGGTGCTGTCCTTCTTCCTGCCCGGACTCGGCACGTTGATCAACGGTCAGACGGGAAAGGGGATCGGCATCATGGCCGGGTACTTCCTCGGCGTGCTGCTGTCCGTGGTCCTGATCGGGATCCCGATCATGTTGGGTTTCTGGGTCTGGGGGATGATCGACGGCTACTCGGGCGCCAAGGAGCACAACCTCAGGAACGGCTTCTACTGACGGACCCTGCTTCTGACAGGCCCAGCTTCCGACAGTCCTTGCGCCGGACCTTCCGTAACCTGGTCGCATGACAGCGACCGAGATCCCCACGACCGACGAATCCCGCCCCTCGGGCCTCGACCTGCAGTACGTGGACAGGGACGTCCGGGCCCAGGACGACCTCTACCAGCACGTCAACGGCACCTGGATCCGCGATCACGTGATCCCCGCGGACCGGCCGATCGACGGCGCGTTCCTCGCGCTGCGCGACCTGTCCGAGGAGCGGGTGCGAGACATCATCACCGACGCCCCGGTGGACTCACAGATCGGTGCGTTCTACGCCTCCTTCATGGACACCGACTCGGTCGAGGCCGCGGGCGTCGCCGCACTCGCGCCGGACCTGGCGGAGATCGACGGCGCCTCTGACCCGGATGCGCTGGCGCTGGCCATGGCGAGGTTGGAGAAGGTGGGCGTGGCCGGGCTGGTCGGCGCCTACGTCAACAACGACGCCAAGAACTCCACCGAGTACATCCTCTATCTGGTGCAGTACGGAATCGGCCTGCCGGACGAGTCGTTCTACCGCGAGGACCAGTACGCGGAGTTGCGCGAGCAGTACACCGCACACGCGGCGCGGATGTTCGTCCTCGCGGGACTGTCGGGAGACGACGACGCCCGTGGCCGCGCCGAGCGGATTGTTGCACTCGAGACCCGCATCGCCGCCGCCCACTGGGACGTGGTGGCCCGCCGCGACGCCGACAAGACCTACAACCCCGTCACCTGGGACGAGCTGCCCGATCTGGCGCCCGGTTTCCCGTGGCACGACTGGGCCCGTGAGGTGGGCGGCACGGAGGAGACCTTCGGCCGACTCGTGGCGATGCAGCCCGACTTCCTCACCGCTGTCGCCGAGCTGTGGTCGACCGAACCACTGGAGACGTGGAAGGAGTGGCTGCGCTGGCGCGTCCTCGGCTCGCGCGCGCCCTACCTGACCGGTGACCTGGTGGAGGAGAACTTCCGCTTCTACGGCACCGCGATGTCCGGCACCGAGGAGATCAAGGCCCGCTGGAAGCGCGGTGTCGGCGCGGTCGAGTCGGCGCTCGGCGAGGAGGTGGGCAAGGAGTACGTGACCCGCCACTTCCCGCCCGGCCACAAGGCGCGGATGGTGGAACTGGTCGAGAACCTCACCGCCGCCTACCGCTACTCCATCGCGCAGTTGCCGTGGATGACCCCGGAGACCCGCGAGCGGGCGCAGGCCAAGCTCGAGGCGTTCGTGCCCAAGATCGGCTACCCGGACAAGTGGCGCGACTACTCGGCGCTCGAGGTGCGCCCGGATGATCTGCTCGGCAACGTGCGGCGGTCCGCCGAGTTCGAGCACCGCTACGAGCTGGGCAAGCTCGGCGGCCCGGTCGACCGCGGCGAGTGGCACATGACCCCGCAGACGGTCAACGCCTACTACAACCCGGTGATGAACGAGATCGTGTTCCCGGCCGCCATCCTCCAGCCCCCGTTCTTCGACGCCGATGCCGACGACGCCGCGAACTACGGCGCGATCGGCGCGGTGATCGGTCACGAGATCGGCCACGGTTTCGACGACCAGGGGTCGAAGTACGACGGCAGCGGCAACCTCGTCGACTGGTGGACCGACGATGACCGGTCCGCGTTCTCCACCCGGGTGGAGGCGTTGATCGACCAGTACCAGGGCCTGACCCCTGACGGTCTGGACCCCGAGAAGGACCACGTCAACGGGGCCTTCACCGTGGGCGAGAACATCGGCGACCTCGGCGGGCTGACCATCGCGCTGCTGGCCTACCGGCTGGCGCAGGGTTCGACGGGGCAGGGCACCGACGGAGAGCCGGCGGAGGGGACGGATGTCGGTCCGGAGATCGACGGCATGACCGGCATCCAGCGCCTGATCACCTCATGGGCGATCGTGTGGCGCACCAAGACCCGTGCCGAGGAGGCCGCCCGCCGGCTGGCCGTGGACCCGCACTCCCCGCCGGAGTTCCGCTGCAACCAGGTGGTGCGCAACCTCGACGACTTCCACGCCGCCTTCGGGGTGACCGAGGGTGACGGGCTCTGGCTCGCCCCCGAGGAGCGCGTCAGCATCTGGTGAAGGAGCCTCGCCGGCACCGGCCCGCTCGTTAGGGTCCATTCATGACGATCCGGGATGTGTCGATCGAGGATGAGTTGATCAAGGACGTGTCGATCAGGGTGGTGGAATGGTCGACGGGGTATCTGGGCAGGATGGCGGTCGAGGCCGTCGACGCCCGACCCGAGCTGGAACTGGTGGGCGTCTTCGTCTCCGATCCCGCGAAGGTCGGCGTCGACGCCGGCCGACTGGCCGGTCTGGACCGGGACCTGGGTGTGATCGCCACCGACGACCGGGCGGCGCTGCTCGCGCTCGACCCGGACGCGATCGTGTACACCGCCGAGACCGAGACCCGCTTCATGCCGGCGATCGAGGACTTCACGGAGTTCCTGCGCGCGGGGATCGACGTGGTGGCCTCCGGCCCGGTGCTGCTCCAGTATCCGCACGGGATCCTCCCGGAGGAGATGATCGACGCGCTCGCTGCCGCCGGTCGGGACGGCGGCGCCACGTTGCACGTCAACGGCATCGACCCGGGTTTCGCCAACGACGTCCTGCCGTTGGTCATGACCAGCTTGTCCCGGCGCATCGACTTGATCCGGGTGGGTGAGATCGCCGACTACTCGGTGTACCACCAGGGTGAGACCATGCGGCGACTGTTCGGCTTCGGCCGGTCCATGGACACGCTCCCGCCGCTGTTGCGACCGGGGATGCTCGCCGCCGGCTGGGGGTCGGTGGTCCGTCAACTCGCCGCCGCGCTGGAGGTGACGCTCGACGAGCCGCTGGTGGAACGCCACGAGCGGCTGCCCTCCGACCGTGACCTGTCGCTGCTGGCGTGCGAGGTCCCGGCCGGGACGCAGGCGGCACTGCGGTTCGAGGTGGTGGGACAGGTCGACGGCGAGGACCGCATCGTGCTGGAGCACGTCACCCGCACGGCCGTCGACCAGGCGCCGGACTGGCCCCGGCCCGACCACGGCGACGGGTGCTACCGCATCGAGATCCACGGCGAGCCGGAGATGCGGGTGGAGTTCACCCACCACGCCGAGCACGGCGACCACAACGAGTCCGGCATGCTCGTCACCGCGATGAGACTGGTCAACGCGGTCGAGGCCGTGGTCGCAGCGGACCCCGGGCTGGTATACGCAAAGGACCTGCCGATGATCACCGGACGTGGCTTAATAAGCGGATGAACATAAAGCGCGCCGCCCGCGCCGCGGCGGCCTCGGTGGCCGCTGCAGCCCTCGTACTGACGGGCGCGGGCGCCGCCCATGCCACGGACCCGACCGACCGGGCACCGATCCCCGTGCCCTACAGCTTCCTGACCGGCGCGGTCATGGCGGCCACGCAGCCCGGGGCCACGCTGCCGGGCGCGAACGACTGGAACTGTCGGCCCTCCCCCGCCAAGCCCCGGCCGGTGGTCCTGGTCCACGGCACCTCCGGCGGAGCCGTGACCAACTGGCCGACGTTCGGCCCACTGCTGCACAACGAGGGCTACTGCGTCTTCGTGCTGACCTACGGTGCACTGCCGGGCACGCCGTGGCCGGTCAGCGAGCTGGGTGGCTTGTCCGACATCGCCGCGGTGTCGGTGCCGCAGGTCGGGGAGTTCGTCGACCGGGTACTGGCGGCCACCGGGGCCCAGCAGGTCGACCTGGTGGGCCACTCGCAGGGCACCATCGTCTCGGGCCTGGTGGCGAAGGTCGGACGCCCGGGCAAGGTGAACACCGTCGCCTCCATCGCCCCGCTGTGGGAGGGGTCCGGCGGAGGAATGCGGAGGTCGCTGGACGGCGTACCGGGACTCTCGGACCAGTTGGGTCAGATCCCCGCCCTGGCCCAGATGTCCCCGGGCTCCGAGGTGCTACAGCTGTTGTGGAGCGGAGGTTCGCCCTACGCCCCCGGGGTGCGCTACCTCAACGCGGTGACCCGGTACGACCAGTTGGTCACGCCCTACACCTCGGGTCTGGTGCCCGGACCGATGACGACCAACGTGGTGATCCAGGACGGCTGCGAACAGAACCAGGCCGAGCACCTGGCGATCGCCTCCGACCCGAGGACGGCTGACCTGGTGCTCAACGCGCTCGATCCCGCGAACCCGCGTGTGCCGCGGTGCGAGGCGGTCGCCCCGTACCTGGGTCCGATCCCGACGCTGCCGGGCTCGTGACAGCACGGCGGGCGGTCTCCGGGGTCGCCGGACTGGTGGCGGCCGCGCTCCTCGTCGTCGTCGCCCCCGGTTCGATCACGGCGGCACAATCCCCGCAGGTCCCGTGGCGGTGGTGGGACGGTGCGGCGCACCAGCTCACCAACGGCCTCGCCGATCCACCCGGGATCAACCGCGACGACTGCCGTCCGAGCGCCCGCCATCCCGTGCCGGTGATCCTCGTCCACGGCACCGGACTCAACGGCGGCAACTCGTGGGCCACCTTCGGCGCCGCGCTGGCGGCCGAGGGCTACTGCGTGTGGGCGCCGACGGTCGGGGCCCCGCCCGGGCTCGGCTCCACCGGCGGGTTCGACTCGCTCACCGGGGCCTCGGCACCCCAGCTCGCCGCAGAGATCGACCGGGTCCGCGCGCTCACCGGGGCCCCGGAGGTCGATCTGGTCGGGCACTCGCAGGGGGCGATCATCGCGTCCTACGTCACCGCCACCACGCGGAGGGACTCGGTGCGCACGGTCGTCACGCTGGGCGTGGACCCCGCGAGATCGGGCGAGGGGCCGCCGGAGTTCGTCACCGAGGCGTTCGGGGTGTTGTCCGCCGAGACCGCGCAGCGCGACGCCGAGGCCACCCTCGCCTGGCTGGGAGACGAGGGCGTGCCTTTCGCGCGCGGGGTCCGGTACGTCGCGGTGACCTCGGACTACGACGAACTCACCGGCCCCGTCACCGCGCCCGTGGTGCCCGCCTTCGTGGACCTGCGGGTCGTCCGGCTCCAGGACGGCTGCGAGGCCGACCGCTCCGGGCACCTGACCGTCCTCGCGTCCCCGCGGGCGGTGGACCTGGTCACCGACGCCCTGGGCGGAACCGCGGCCGGCGACGACGCACGACCGCCCCGTTGCGTTCCGGCCGACGGGATCGTCGGCGTCCTCGCTCCCGTGCCGCCGCGGTAGGTCGGGCGCGGTAGGTCGGGGACGGGCAGTCGGCGCGGCGGACGTCAGGTCAGGCGTCGCCGGTCAGTGGTTCCGCTCAGTAGTTCCAGTCGCCCTGACCGTCGAAGGCGCCGAACTGCCGGCCGGGCCCGTTCTTGACGATGATCGGGTCGCCGTTGCGCGAGTTCTCGTAGTACCAGCGGGCGTCCTCGGGGCTGATGTTGATGCAACCGTGCGAGACGTTGCGGACGCCCTGGTCGGCGACCGACCAGGGGGCGGAGTGGATGTAGATGCCGTCGTAGCTCATCCGGACCGCGTCGTTGACGATCGAGTTGTACCCGCCGTCCTCGATCCGCAGACCGAAGGCCTCCGAGTTCATCCGGACGCTCCGGCCGCGCTGGCCCGTGTAGTAGACGCCGTTGTAGGTCTCCCAGCCGCGCATCCCGGCCGACGCCCGCATGGTGCGCACGTGCTGGCCGTTGCGCGTCACGGTGATGTGCTTGGTGCGGTCGTCGTACTCCGCGATCAGCGCGTCACCGGTACGGAAGGCCTGCTGCCGCTTGCCGCCTGCCCAGATGGTGACCGAGGTGTTGACCGGCCAGAAGTTGTGCGGACGCCACCGCACCTCGGAGTTGTTGACCCAGTAGAACTTCCCGGCCACCGGGGGCTCGGTGCGGATGCCGAGAGTGGCCTCCGCGCGGGCCCGGTCGGCGATGGGCCGGTCGAAGAAGAACATGACCGGCTGCGCCACGCCGACCACCTCGTTCTGGGTGGGGAAGATGTTGACGTTGCCGTACTCGGGCGCGGGCCGCTCGGGTCCGATCACCGGGTAGGTGAGCACCGGCATCGCCCCGACACCCGGGATGAGCGGGGTGGGCAACGGCGCGTTCTCCAGCTGGGGGATGCCGGGAGGGCTCGGGGGCATCACGGACTGCGCGTTCGCCGCCGGGGCGAGCCCCAGGACGAGCGCGACCGCGGCGAGGATCGAGGCGAGGACCGGGATCCGGGGCGAACGGGTCATTGCTACTCCTGGGGGGAGACGGAGACGAGGGGTACCTCACAGCCTAGGCGGAGGACTCTCTCAGAGTGTCGTGCGCCATACCGATTGTGTTTCACCCCGACCAGCGGGTGTGCTCGTCAGTAGTTCCAGTCGCCCTGGCCGTCGAAGGCGCCGAACTGCCGTCCCGGGCCGTTGACCACGATGAACGGGTCGCCGTTGCGCGTGTTGTCGTAGTACCAGGCCGCGTCCTCGGGGCTGACGTTGATGCAGCCGTGTGAGACGTTGCGGACGCCCTGGTCGGCCACCGACCACGGCGCGGAGTGGATGAAGATGCCGTCATAGCTCAGCCGCACGCCGTTCTGGACGGTCGTGTCGTAGCCGCCGGCCGTCCGGGACAGTCCCCAGGTGGAGGAGTCCATCCGGACCTCGCGGGCGCGCCAGCCGTTGTAGTAGACGCCGTTGTGTGTGGGGTAGGAGTCCCGTCCCGCGGAGGCCCTCATCGTCCGGACGACCTGGCCGTTGCGCGTGACGGTGACGAGGTGGGTGGCGTCGTCGTAGGTCGACACGACGGCGTCGCCGGTGCGGAACGCGTTCTCGCGCCCGCCGGCCCACACGGTGACCGAGGTGCCCGCGGGCCAGAACTCGTGCGGCCGCCAGCGGAGTTCCGCATCATCGACCCAGTAGAACCTGCCGTCGACGGCCGGCGCGGTACGGATGCCCACGGCGGCCTCCGCCCGGGCGCGGTCGGCGACGGGGCGGTCGAAACGGATCATGACGGGCTGCGCCACGCCCACGGTCTCGTCGCGGGTGGGGTAGACCGACGACACCGCCTCGACGGCGGGGCGCGGCGGAGCCGGCACGGGGAGCGTGAGGACCGGCTGCGAGGCCAGTCCCGGGATCGCCGGGGTCCAGATGGGCGCCGACTCGAGGCCGGGGAGTGCGGCGACGGACTGCGCGGATGCGGCGGGCGCGAGGCCGACGACGAGGCCGGTGGTGACCAGCAGTGTCGCGAAGAAGCGGGATCGGCGGGACATCGTTCTCCTTCGGCCGCGGTTCGGCGGGCGGCGGTGACGGTTCGGGCACTGTTGCATCGAGCTGTTGAATCGAGCTGTGGGACGGCTGGGTGGTGTCCGCGATCACGTGTGTCTGTCACGGCTCACGGGCGTCTGACTTACGGAAACCTCATGCGCCACACAGGTAACACCAGTAACAGTACATCGAAGGCGGGGTGGCGGGGTATCCGTTGCGTCGAGTCGGCTCCGTAGGCGTGCCCCGCAGGGTCGCCGGGCCCGCCCGCGCATCGTTCCAATGTTCATTGGTAACGGCACCTGGAGAACTGCAGGTAGATACCCCGACCCCGCTAATTGACCCAAAGTCAACAGAAGAACCGCTGCTCATGGGCTTGCCTGCGGAACGGGTGCAACATAGAGTTCAACCAGTCACCGGCCAGGGGGTGCGGTGGCGAGGTGAAGTGCGGACGAGGGGCTGTTACTTCACGACGAGGGGCCGGTTTCATTACCGGGGCACCTGGGGGGGTGTCGGCCCGCCGCCTTCCGAGGCGAGCGTGGATTCCGGAAGGCGCGATGCGCAGTCCGCTAGAGGGGAACGGCGTCGGATGCTGAGGGGCTCCGACGCCGTTTCCTATTTCCGCCTCAAGGCGTCCCGGGTTCAGTCGAGGATGTGCTCGGCGACCCGGTGCAGGCCTTCGAACGCCCGAGCCTCGGCGTCGGGGGAGCGCGGAGTCTCCGGGCTGATCAGCGTGATGTGCCACAGGTCGTTGTCCGCGATGAGGATCGTGTGTACCTCGACGCCCCCGCCGGTCGGGGCCGCCACACAGTCGATGTAGGCGGTGTCGAGTTCGGGTTCCACCGGCGCGGGCGCCTCGGGAGCGGCCGGGGGTGCATCCTCCACCGATGCCGCGTCACCACCGCGGACCTCAGAGCACACGTACCGCACCCCCAACATCGCGGGTTGGCCGCGGAGCGCGGCCTGTGGGCCCCCACGGGGTTTGGCGACCCCGGCGGCGAAGGTGTCGGGCACGTCGTCTCGCTCACCCGCGCGTGTGGTCGTCGGCGAGGTCGTGGGCATGGGCTTGACCTCAGGGGTCACCGCGTCGGCGCCCGGCACGGCCTGCGGCTCTTCACCGGCCTCGGTGTCGGCGTCGGCTTCAGCCTCCTCCGTCTCCGCCTCATCCTCGGCGTCATCCTCGGTCTCAGCGTCGGCCTCGGCCTCAGCCTCTGCCTCTGCCTCTGCCTGCTGCAGCTCGTACAGCTCCGGTGACCCGGGGCCACCGTAGGTACACATCAGCCCCAGGTCCCCGGAGCCGATGGGCTCCACCGCCGGCATGTCGGCATCGGTGAGCTCGATCAGCTCTGCGGGCGTCAGATCGAGGAGCTCACACGCGTTCAACCGCGCGTCGGGGGTGGGTCGTCCCTCGACCATCGCCGCGGCGACGTCGGGTTGCGGATTCGGCGAGATCCGCGGCGGGCCCGTCGCGCCGTTGTCCGAGAAGCCGAGCGCAGAGCATCCGGTGACGGCCAGAATCGCCGCCGTCGCCACGAACCCCTTGGCGATGCGTCCCCCCGAGCGGGGACGGGGTCGCTGCGATCGCATGGGCCGATCCTACGACGTAAGCCTCTGATCCCCGATCTCGACCGGTCCGCGGGCGCCTGCTCGGACGGTTCAGACGTCGTGGGGAGGTATCTCGGTCGCTCTGATGACGGCGTCGAACGACTCACGGATCCGGTCCTCCAGCAGCGTCGGCGACTCGTCGGTGCGCCACTGCTCCACCGCCACCCGGACGATCGCGATGGAGGCCGCCGCCACCGTGGCGGCTTCGACGGACCCGCGATCCCGGCCCTCCCGTCGGGCGACCAGGGCGGCGAGCTCGTCCTCGGTCCGGGACAGGATCGCGTGCACCTCGGTCCGGATCCCCGGTTCTCGCCGCCACATGTCGTGGAAGCGGTTGAACAGAGGGGTCTCCTGCCGGGCCATCGCGACCTGCAGCCACAGGAGACGGGTGAGTGCGGTCAGCGTCGAGACGGACCGGTCGGTGAGGAACAGGTGCACGGCGTCGCGGTCCGGGGGGAAGGCGTCCGGGATGCACGCGGCGGCCTTGGACGGGAAGTAGTTGAAGAACGTCCGGCGGGACACGTTGGCGGCCTTGGCGATCTCGTCCACGGTCACGGCGTCGAGCCCCCGCTCGAGGGCCAGGTCCAACGCGACGGAGGAGATCGTCTCGCGCAGTTCGCGCCGGCGACCCTCGGTGCGGTCGGCGGACTGAGCCTGCGTGGGTGGGTCGGTCATGTGGTCGCCTCCCCGTCGGTCGTCGATGAGCGTCGGTCGTCTCAGTTCGGTGTGCATGACCTTACCCAGCGGACCGGGTCCTATCCTGGGCATCATGCGTATCGCCGCCACGACTCTTCTCGCGCCCTTGTCCGTCGTACTGCTCGGTGTGATGGCGGGCTGCGGCGGCGGGGACACCGAGCCCGCGCCGGAGATGGGGACTATCCGGACCGCGCCGCCGGAGACCACCGAGCCCGAGATCCCGCAGGTCGAGCCGGTCACGCGGGCCGACTGCCCGTACCTGTCGGTCGACGAGGTGTCGCGGCTCAACGGCGAGCTGGCCACCGAGGTGCGGATCGACGACCGCGTCGATCCCGCGGCCTGCTTCTTCTACAGCGCCGATGGGTCCGTCCAGCTCACGACCACCGTGTACTCGGTCGAGTCGGAGGAGCGGGCCACCCAGTTGGTGGACGACTCGGCGCCCGTCGGCGAGTCCGAGCGCTCGGACGTCGAGGACGGGTGGACCGGTGGTCGCACCGGCGGCCCGGGAGGCGCACTGGTGGTCCTGGCCCGGGGCACGCAGGTCCTGGCGGTGCAGTCCACGCAGGAGCAGTCGGTCAAGGTCCAGCGGGTGGCCGAACTCGTCGCGCCCCGGGTGGCGGACTGACTCTGTTCGCCGACTGACGCTGCTGGCCGACTGACTCTGGTGCCGGACCGGCTCAGGTGACAGGTCGGGACACCGCGACCGGGTCGACGGAGACGTCCGAGTACGGCATGAGCGACTCGACCGCGGGGAAGACGACCTCCATGAGCAGCAGGAACGCCGCGGCCAGCAGGACCAGGACCAGCAGGATCCGGACCGGGGTGGGGCCGGGGAGTCTCCGGTAGAGCCAGGCGTACATCACCGACCCCCCAACTCGGCGGGGACCACTCCGGCCGCCCGCGGTTCGGCCCGCTCGAGCACCGCGTGCACCACGAGCCGCTCTGCCGCCGAGAACTGCGGATGGCAGGTGGTGAGCGTGGTCAGGGGTAGTAGCTCCGGGGAGGCGGGGTCGGCGCGTCCGGGCACCGCGTCGATCACCCACACGTCCTCCGGGCGGACCACGGAGACCCCGGATAGGCCCTCGTACCTTCCGGAGGTCGCCCGTTCGGCGAGGTCCGCGGGCAGGCATTCGGCGGCCTGTGCGCGCGCCGTTGCGGGGTCGGGGGCATCGACGGGAAGCACTCGGTAGACCAGCCACTGGTCCGCGGTGGCGTACACCAGGGCGTCGCACGAGCGCAGGGCGTCCAGGTCGTTGAACGGCGAGCCGCGCCCCACCCGGTGTCCCGCGACGGCGAAGTTCCCCGGTTCGCCCGGTCCCTGGGTCTCCGTGTAGTGCCCGGGCCCGATCTCCAGGGCCGCGTCGCTGGTCCCGGAGACCACGGCGAACCGGTAGTCCGAGCCGAACGCGGGGATGTAGAGGCGGGCGAATGCGGTGCCGTCGGCGAGCCCGGGGGACCCCAGGGCGTCGAGCTCCGCGTCATCGGCGCTCACCCCGCGCTCGCGCGGATTGTCCGCCGCGCCCCAACGCTGTTCCAGTTCGGCGTCGGCGGCGGACTGGGCGCGCGCCGCGCCCCGGTCGGTCCACCACACCTGGTAGACCACGAAGAGCGCCAGCACGACGCCGAGCGTCACCAGCACCTCGCCCACCACGCCCGCCGCGCGCCTCACGAGGGTTCCGAGACCATCCCCAGGATGAGCTCGGCCATGCTCCGCGCCGTCATCGCCGAGGTCTCGACCTCCCCGAGCATGGCGGCGGTGACGGAGCCGTCGTGGAGGATGGCCAGCCGGTCGGCCAGGTCTGAGATGTTGTCGGGGTCCTGCAAGCCCATGCCGGCGAGTTCGGAGCGAAGGGTGGACGCGACCCACGCCCGTTGGTCGGACACGGCCGCACGGATGGCGCGCTCGCCGTCGGTGGAGGGGCTGGGGAACTCGATGGCGGCGGCGAGGTGGCACGAACCGGGGGTCGCGGGCTCCACTCGCTCGCGGACGATGTCGAACAGGGCGAGGATGCGACCTCGAGAATCCGGTGCGGCGTCCGCCCGTCGCTGCCACAGGGCCCGGTCGCGTTCGGCCATGGCCCTCAGATAGGCCACGACGAGCTCGTCCTTGGAGCCGTAGGTGTTGTAGAGGCTGGCTTTGGCCACCCGGGATTCCCTGAGGATCCGGTCGATACCCACCGCCCGGATGCCGTCGGTGGAGAACAGGCGGGTCGACGTGGCCAGGAGCCGCTCCCGCGGACCGGGCTTGGTCGACCGTGTGCTCGTCACAGTGGACACACTATCGGCTGTGACCTACACATACGGCGGGGCCGGTGTCGCGTGATGCGACACCGGCCCCGCCGGAGTGCGTGCTCGTCAGAATCGACGCACGGTCAGACCCGGGTACGTCCCCGGCCCCTGACCAGCGAAACGACCCAGATAACCAGGCAAGCGCCCACGATCGCGGCGATGAAGCCGGGGATCGAGAAGGCCTCCGGCATCGCGCCGCCCTCAGAGTTGGTGAACATGGAGACGAGGAAGCCGACGACGAAGGCGCCGATGACGCCCGCGAGGATGTTGGCGACGAGGCCCATCTGGGCGTTCTTGCCCATGATCATCGAGGCGATCCAACCTGCGAGGCCACCGATGATGATCCAGGAGATGATGCTCCACATAGTTGTATGTCCTTTCCCGAGAGTTTGCTCGGCCCCGTACGGGCCGCAGCTACAGCAGAACACGACAAAGCCGCGATTGCCTCCGGTCGGGACCCGTGTGGGGTTAATCGTCGCTTATTCGTTACTCATCCGCGCCTCAGGCGTCATGTGAACAGGCTCCTTCAGGCGAGGTCCGCCGAATCCGGGTTCTTCTCAATGTAGCGCTCGACGAACGAGCAGCTGGGCCGAACACGCAGTCCCTCTTCGCGGGTGACCCGGAGGGCCTCACCGACCATCCGCCCGGCCAGACCTCGACCCCCGAATTCCGAGTCGACGACGGTGTGCGGGAAGGTCCTCACGCCGTCCGCGTCCCCGTAGTCGGCGAAACCAGCCACCACGTCGTCGACCAGGATCTCGAACCGGCCGGCGGCGACGTTGCGTCGCACCTGGACGTCCTCCCCGGCGCTCACGTGTGCGATTCCGGACGTACGACCATCACCGGGCAGGGGGACGCCTGCAGGAGCGCCCGGCTGGTCGAGCCCAGGACCATGCCGGTGAATCCGCCCCGCCCGTGGGATCCGACGACGACGAGCTGGGCGTCCTCCGCCTGCTCCACGAGTGCACGGACCGCGCGATCGCGGGTGACGAACCGCTCGATCCGGACGTCGGGGTAGCGGTCGGAGAAACCGGCGAGGCGCTCGGACAGGGTCTCCAGCTGCTGTTCCTCGAGTTGCTTCCAGTCCTCGTCCGTCAGCGCGATCCCGGCGGCGGCGGCCTGGACCTGCGGGTCCATCCAGGTGTGCACCGCGATGAGGGGGGTGTCGCGTGCCGAGGCCTCGGCGAAGGCCCACTCGGTGGCCTTGGCGCTGACCTCGGAACCGTCGACGCCCACCACGACCGGGCCCGAGCGGTCGAGGTCGTCGGTGTCCTCACGGGTCACCACGACCGGGCAGAACGCGTGGCTGGCCACCGAGGCCGAGACCGAACCGAGGACCATTCCCTTGATCCCACCGAGACCGCGGGAGCCCAGGACGATCATCTTGGCCTTGCGGGAGTAGTCGATCAGGACCTGCGAGGGGTTGCCCTCGACGATCGCGTGCGAGACCTCGATGTCCGGAGCGACCTTGAGCGCGGTCGCCCTGGCCTTCTCGACGATCGGCTGGCACTCCTTCTCCAACTCGTCGTAGACCGGTTGGGGCGGGACCATGCCCTCGGCGAACATGGCCGCCGGCATCGTGTAGCTGGTCACCAGTACGAGCGGGATCCGCCGGGTCGCGGCGGTGTTGGCGGCGTACGCGACGGCGCCGGTAGAAGCGGCTGAACCGTCGATGCCGACGACCACGGAATTCTCGAGAGAAGCCATACCCACAGGATAGCGCCGCGCCCGGTTCGCGGACGCGTTCTCAGAACTCGTCCGGGAAGGGGGCGTTCGAGGGGTAGGCCAGGTTGAAGCTGCCCTGGAACGCCGGGAGGATGGCGCGGCCGGGGCCGAAGAGGAAGAAGTCGACAACGGCGTCGATCATGAGTGCTCCTGGGGTATGTGGGGCAGCTGGCGCTGGAGTGGCGGATGAGGTGCCTGGTGCGAGAGGTGAGTGTAACCCAGCGACTAGACTCTGCACATGCCGAAGCCCGGACGGCCGCGACGGCCCCTGCCGTTGCGCGATGGCGTGGACCCGGTGCGGATCCGTCTCGCCGACCCCGGTCAGGGGCCCCGCAGCATCCCCGAGGAACTGCGCCGGCGGTTTCCCGACCGGCTCGCCGAGCTCGAGGCGGCCCTCGCCGCCGGGCAGGTGGTGACCGCCGACGGGGTGGCAGTCACCGACGCCACCCCGCGGCGCCGGGGGATGGACGTGTGGACGTACCGGACCCCCGAGCCGGAGGTAGAGGTGCCGTTCGGGATAGAGGTCTTGCACCGGGATGACCGCCTCGTCGTCGTCGACAAGCCGCACTTCCTGGCCACCACCCCCCGCGCCGGGCACGTCACCCAGACCGCACTGGTGCGGCTCCGCCGCGACCTCGGGCTGGAGGACCTCGCGCCGGCGCACCGGCTCGACAGGCTCACCGCGGGCGTCCTGGTGTTCACCGTCGATCCCGCCCACCGCGCCGCCTACCAGGACCTCTTCGCCGCGCGGCGGGTCGCCAAGACCTACCTGGCCGTGGCGCCCGCGCCCGAGGGGACGCCGCACGTCCGCGAGCGGTCCAGCCGGATCATCAAGACGCGTGGGGTGCTGCAGGCCGCGGAGGTGGACGGCCCGCCGGACGCCCACACGCGGATCACGCTGCTCGAGACCCGTGGTGGCGGGGAAGGGGCGCCGGGGCCGGGGGCGCCGCTCGGTCTGTACCGCCTCGAACCCACCACCGGGCGCACGCACCAGCTCCGTGTGCACATGAACGCGCTCGGCACGCCGATCCTCGGCGACGACCTGTATCCGCGGGTGCGGACCATCACTCCCGGTGATTTCTCCCACCCCCTGCAGCTTCTCGCGGAGTCGATCGGGTTCACCGACCCCGTCTCCGGGGAGAAACGCCAGTTCAGGACACGCAGGTCGCTCGAGTCGTGGCCGTCCGGGAGTGCCCGGGTGCAAGATCCGGGCCATCCCCCATCGGCAACGGCTCCGAACTCCTGCATGCTTTAGGTCGACCACCATGATCCAGGGGAGCAGATGACCACGCAGGCCGAGACCCAGCACCGGGCGGAGGGCGCGGAACTCGCAGCCGTCGCCACAGACCTCGTCATGACCTACGGCGAGGGCGAGACCGAGGTCCGCGCGCTGGACCACGTCAGCGCCTCGTTCGAGCGCGGACGCTTCACCGCGATCATGGGCCCGTCCGGCTCCGGCAAGTCCACGTTGATGCACTGCATGGCGGGCCTGGACCGGCCGACCTCCGGATCTGTGCGGGTGGGGGAGACCGAGATCGTGGGTCTGGCGGACAAGCAGCTCACCGCGCTGCGCCGGGACCGGATCGGATTCGTGTTCCAGTCCTTCAACCTCGTCCCCACCCTGACCGCCGAGGAGAACATCACGCTCCCGCAGGACATCGCGGGTCACGCCATCGACCGCGAGTGGTTCGACGAGGTGATCGGGCGGCTGGGCATCGGCGACCGTCTCTCGCACCGGCCGTCGGAGCTGTCCGGCGGTCAGCAGCAGCGCGTCGCCTGTGCACGCGCGCTGGTCGGGCGCCCCGACATCCTGTTCGGCGACGAGCCCACCGGCAACCTCGACTCCACCTCGTCCGCGGAGGTGCTGTCGATCCTGCGCAGCGCCGCCGACGACTTCCAGCAGACCGTCGTGATCGTCACCCACGACCCGCGGGCCGCCACCTACGCCGACCGCGTCCTGCTGCTCGCCGACGGCCGGGTCGTGCGTGAACTCGAGCACCCCACCGCCGACGAGATCCTGGCGGCCATGGGCGCGCTCGAGGAGCAGTGATGGCCGCCCGCCACGCCGCTGGTCACGCCCCGAGCCACGCGCGGCCCATGCTCCGGGTCTCGCTCCGCAACATCGCCGCGCACAAGCTGCGCCTGGTCCTGTCCGTGCTCGCCGTGGTGCTGGGCACCGCGTTCGTCACCGGATCCCTCGTGTTCACCTCGACCCTCAAGAGCACCTTCGACGGACTTCTCGACCAGGGCACGCAAGACCTGTCCGCGATGATCGAACCCGAGGACCCCCGGGGCGCCGGCGTGCCGTTCGAGGTCGCCGACCGCGCGCTGGGGCTGCCGGGCGTCGAGGCCGTCACCCCCGGAGTGACCGGCACCGTGGTGATGTTCAACTCCGACGGCACGCCCTATCAGTCGGGTGGCGCCCCGTCGGAGGGGCTGGAGTGGGTCGAACCTGACGAGGCGGTCGGGAGCAGTAGCTGGATCTCGGACGGACGGGCTCCGGCCGCCGACGGCGAGGTGGTCCTCCCCGAATCGGTGCTGGACAACGCGGGACTCGCGATCGGCGACTCCGCGCAGGTGTACACGACCTCACAGGGGATGCTCGACGTCACGGTCGTGGGCTCCTATTCCTCGGAGACCGATGTCGGCGGCTACGTCGGGGTCGGGTTCACCTCCGAGCAGGCCCGCGCGCTGTTCACCGACGGCGAGAACGCCAGCAACGTGGCCGTCCGTGCGCTGCCCGGGGTGAGCCAGGAGGAGATGCGGGACACCCTCGCCGCCGAGTTCCCCGAGTACGAGGTGAGCACGGGTGAAGAGGTCAAGGAGAGGCTCTCCGCGCAGCTCTCGACCATCCTGGACTTCGTCAACTACTTCTTCGTGGCCTTCGGCCTGATCGCGCTGCTCGTGGGCACGTTCATCATCTACAACACCTTCTCCATGCTGGTGGCGCAGCGGCTGCGCGAACTCGCCCTGTTGCGGGCGATCGGCGCGACCCGCGGCCAGCTCACCAGGTCCGTGCTGGCCGAGGCCGCGCTGACCGGCTTGGTTGGCTCCGCGATCGGTGTGCTGGCCGGGTTCGGACTGGCGAGGGTCATCTTCGCCGTACTCGACGCCTTCGACCTGGGGATCCCCTCCGGCGCCCTGGCGCTCACCCCGATGGCCGTCGTCACCCCGCTGGTGCTGGGCTTCGTCGTCACCGTGTTCTCCGCGTGGGCGCCCGCCCGCCGCGCCGGACGCGTCGCCCCGGTCCAGGGCATGCGGGTCGGGGCCGCCTCCTCGGAGGCCGGCGGGGGCTGGCGCACATGGGTCGGTCTGTTGGCAGTGGTCAGCGGCGTCATGCTCGCTCTGATCGGCACCTGGCAGGACACCACGAGAAGCGGCGCGATCACCGTGGGCGTCGGTGCCGCGGCCCTGATCGTCGGCAGCTTCCTGGTGATGCCCGCCCTGGCCAGGCCCATCGCCGGCGGGATCGGACGAGTGATCGGCGCGCCATTCGGTGCCGTCGGCAAGCTGGCGGCCACCAACGCCGGCCGCAACACCCGCCGCACCGCGGCCACGGCGTTCGCCCTCACGCTGGGGCTCACCCTCGTGGCGGCGTTCGGCACGCTCGGCGCCACCACCAAGGAGAGCGTGAGCGGCCTCATCGACCAGGGGATCAACGCCGACGTCATAGTCCAGGGCGTGGCCTCCCAGGGGCCGCCGACCCCGCTGGCCGGGGGGATCGAGGACCAGATCGCGGGCGTCGACGGCGTCGGGGATGTGGCCTGGTTGGCGTTCGGCTTCGGCCAACTCGGCGGCGAGCCCCAGGCGCTCGCGGCCGCCGGTGGGCCCGTGGGTGATCTGCTCGAGGCCACCGTCATCGACGGTTCGCTCGAGCCGGAGGCGGACTCCCTCGTCGTCTCCCGGGAGGTCGCGCGCGACAACGGCTGGACGATGGGCGCCCGGGTGCCGCTCGTCGGCCCGGACGGCAGTGAGTCCACCCTCCGGGTGACAGGGGTGTACGACGACGCCCAGATCCTCGGCCCCTTCTACACCGGTATAGACGTTTACGAGCGGCTGGTGCCGGAGAACCTCCGCTCCACCGCGATCGTGCTGGCCAAGGCCGCTGAGGGCACCTCGCCCGACCAGGTGCTGGCCAATGTGACCGAGGAGCTCACCGAGATCCCGATCGCCACCGTGCAGAGCAAGCAGCAGTACATCGACGTCCAGTCGGGCGGGATCGACCAGCTGCTGACGATCATCTACGCCCTGCTCGGTCTGGCCCTGGTGATCGCGGTGCTGGGGATCGTCAACACCCTGGCACTGTCGGTGATCGAGCGGCGTACCGAGATCGGCATGCTGCGGGCGGTGGGAATGCAGAGGTCCCAGATCAGGCGGACGATCAACCTCGAATCCACGCAGATCGCGGTGTTCGGGGCTCTGGTCGGCGCGGCGGTCGGTGTGTATCTGGGCTGGGCCTTCGTCTCCGTGCTGGCGGACAGCGGGCTGAGCGAGACCACCATCCCGTGGGAGACCATCGGGATCGTGCTGGTGGCCTCGGCGTTCGTGGGGGTGCTGGCCTCGCTGTGGCCGGCGCACCGGGCAGCCAAGACCGACCCGCTGGAGGCGATCGCGGACTAGCTGGGGTGAGGCTTTCGGCCGGGACTAGCCGCCAACCGAGAGCCACGCGGCCACCGCCGCACCGGCGATCATCGCGGGCCCGAACGCGATGCCGGTGTGGCGGTTCGCTCTACGGCTGAGTAGTAGCACCAGGGCCACCACGGCGTTGATCGCGAAAGCGGCCAGGGTCCCGACCAGCACGTAGTACCAACCCAGCCAGCCCAGGAAGATGCCGAGCACGCCGGCGAGCTTGACGTCGCCCAGGCCGAGCCCCGAGGGGTTGATGAACGCCAGGGTGAAGTAGAAGGCGAGCAGGGCCAGCGCCGCGGCGGCGGCGCGCCCCAGGGCGCCCCAGTCGCCGGTCACCCCGGACGCCACGGCCAACGCCGCGAACAGGACCGGGTACATGGGGACGACGACGAGGTCGGGCAGCCGGTGCACGGCCAGGTCGATCGACACGAGCAGCCCACAGGCCACCGCCAGCGCCGCGAACGCGACGAGCTCGGGCAGGGTGCCGGCCAGTGCGGCGGCCCCGGCCCCGCCGGCGGCGGCGAGGCCCACGTGGAGTCCGGAGCGCAGCCATCGCGAGTCGGAGTCGGCGATCGACCGGATCCACCCGGTCAGCGCCGCGGCGAGCGCCCCGCACACCACGGCGGTGAGGATCACGGCCACTAGGAGAAGGCCTCCATCATGTTCATCGCCGTGGGGCCGAGCAGCACGATGAACAGCACCGGCAGGATGCAGAGGATCAGCGGGAAGATCACCTTGACGGGGATCTGCATGGCCTTCTCCTCCGCGCGCTGGCGGCGCTTCATCCGCATCTCGGCGGCCTGGGTGCGCAGCACGTCGGCGATAGAGATGCCGTAAGCGTCGGCCTGGATGATCGCGCGGACGAAGCGGCGCAGGTCAGCGACGTCGGTGCGGGTGGCCAGGGACTCGTAGGCCTGCCTGCGGGTCTGGCCCACCTGGATCTCCTGCAGGGTGCGGACAAGTTCTTCGGCGAGCGGGCCCGTACCGTTCTTGCCCGCCCGTGACATGGCGGAGTCGAAGCCCAGCCCGGCCTCCACTGCGATGGTCATCTGGTCGAGGGTATCGGCCAGCTCGAGCTGGATGGCCTGGCTGCGTTCCTGACCCCGGCTGTGAAGTAGCAGTTCGGGCAGGAAGTAACAGACCACGGTGGTGGCGAGCCCCAGGAACACCGGGAGGGGGCCTTCGGAACTGCGGATGAACAACACGCTCAGGGTCCCGACTCCCAGCCCGAGTGCGAGCTTCACCACCAGCAGGCGGTCCAGTGACCAGCCGGGCGGGCGCCCGGCGCGGGCGAGCAGCTTCTCCAGCATCCGGATGGACCCGCTCGGGGTCAGCCGCCGGGCCAATACGGCCAACCCCCCGGAACTCGACTCTTCCTCCGGTGTGAGTGATCCGGCGCCCGGCCGGGGGTCCAGACCGAGGGTGAGGTTGGCGACGGTGCGGGTGCGATCCCCGCCGAGATCGGCGAGCACGGTCCAGACCACCAGCGCCAGGGCCAGGCTGATGGCGACGACGGCGAACAGGGCCGTTGGTGACACGGTGATCTCCTTTCGAGAACTGGGGGAGGGTCAGAACTTGATGTTGACGACCTTGCGCAGCCACAATCCGCCGGCGAGCAGCAGGATCAATGCGACGGCGATCAGGGCATAGCCGAGCAGGCTCTGGGTGAACGGGATCATGTACGCGGGGTTGGTCATGAAGAGGAACCCCGCGATCCCGATGGGCAGGGCCATGAGGATGTAGGCCGACAGCTTGCCCTCGGCGGCCAGGGCCTGGACCTGGCGGCGGATCTGGTTGCGCTCGCGGATGGTGTGGCCGACCCCGTCGAGCACCTCGGCGAGGTTGCCGCCGACCTCGCGGTTGATCGCGATTGCCTGGGTCACCCAGACAAAGTCCTCGCTGCCCATCCGTTGGGCGGTCTCCTCGAGGGCAGGGGCCAGTTCGCGCCCCACCCGGGTCTCGTTGATGATCCGCGCGAACTCCTCGGAGGTGGGCGCCTCGGCCTCGCGTGACACCGAGGCCAGGGCCTGCAAGAGGCTGTGCCCGGCCCGGAGGCTGCTGGCCATCAGCTGTAGGGAGTCGTCCAACTGGTCGGCGAAGGCGGCCCGGCGACGACCGGCCTTCACGGTGAGACCCACCCTGGCCGCCAGTGGGGTCAGGATGCCGAGCGCTATGCCGAGCAGCGGCCCGGAGGCGACGAGACCGATCGCGGTGGCCGCGAGTGCGGCGACGATCACGAGAAAGACGAAGTCCTGCAGGCGCATCTTCACCCCGGCCTCGGCCAGTGCCCCGGCTCCGGGGGTTCCGCGACGGCGGAGGGTGGTATCGATGGCCGTCGTCAGCGCGGTCGACGCCCGGGTCACGGGGCCCGGGCCCTCGGAGTCGACGGGGCGACGCCGATCGCGGGGGACGCGCGTGCGGGTCAGGGTCTGGACCAGGAGGTATCCCGCGACCAGCAGCGCGATCGAGAGCGCCACCACTCCGATGATCGCGGGGGAGAGGATGTCCTGGTTCACCGGGGCTTGCCCGTCGGGCCGGTGGTGCCGAACACCCGCGGCGAGAGGGTGATGCCCAACTCGGTGAAGCGGTCGGTGAACCGCGGGCGGACGCCGGTGGGCATCGGCTTGCCGAGGAACTTCCCGTTCGCGTCGAGGCCCGCTGAGTAGTCGAAGAGGAAGGCGTCCTGCAGGGTGACCGTTTGGCCCTCCATCCCCTGGACCTCGGTGACCGCGGTGACGCGTCGGGTGCCGTCGCGCAGGCGGGTGAGCTGGATGATCACGTCCACCGCCGAGGTGATCTGCTCGCGGATGGCACGCAGGGGAAGGTCCATCCCGGCCATGAGCACCAGGGTCTCCAGCCGGGCGATCGCGTCGCGGGGAGAGTTGGCGTGCACTGTCGACAGGGACCCGTCGTGACCGGTGTTCATGGCCTGCAGCATGTCGAGGGTCTCGCCGCCACGGACCTCGCCCACCACGATCCGGTCGGGCCGCATACGCAGGGAGTTGCGCACGAGGTCGCGGATGCTGATCTCGCCCTTACCCTCGATGTTCGCCGGCCGCGCTTCCAACCGCACCACGTGGTCCTGCTGCATCTGTAGTTCCACCGCGTCCTCGATGGTCACGATGCGTTCGCCCTCGGGGATGAACGAGGACAGGACATTGAGCAACGTGGTCTTTCCACTGCCTGTGCCGCCGGAGACGATGATGTTCAACCGGGCCTGCACGCACGCCTGGAGCAGCTCCGCCATCTCCGGGGTGAGCGTCCCGAAGCCGATCAGGTCGGGGACCTTGAACGGGTCCCGGGAGAACTTTCGGATGGTCAGGGACGAGCCGTTGACCGCCAGCGGTGGGACGACGGCATTGACTCGCGAGCCGTCGGCCAGCCGGGCGTCGACCAGCGGGGAGGACTCGTCGATGCGTCGACCGATCCTGGAGACGATGCGCTCGATGACGCGGCGCAGGTCCTCCTCGGAGGTGAACCTCGCAGGGCTGCGGGTGAGTTTGCCGCTCTGCTCGATGTAGATCATGTCCGGCCCGTTGACCATGATCTCGGTGACGGTGGGGTCGGCGAGCAGGCGTTCGAGGGGGCCGTGGCCCAGGACGTCGTCCTGGATGTCGGCGATGAGCCGCTTGCGCTGCTCACTGGTCAGGGGGACCGTCTCCTCCTCGACGACCTGATTCAGTTCGCTTCGCACCAGCGCGTGGAGTTGTTCCTCGGTGAGCGAGGGGTTGTTCAGCCGCGCCCCCATCCGCTCGAACAAGGCCGACGAGGCCCGTTCTTTGAGTTTGTACAGCGCGTCACCGCCCGTGGGGGGCGCAGCCGGGTCGTCCGTCGGCGGGGCGACAGCCGGAGGGGGGACCGCAGGGGCCACCGTGCTGTCAGCCCCGGACGGAACCGGGGCGGCCTTGCGCGCGGAGAGGGTCCGGCGCTCGGCGCTCGGTGGGGGGTCAGGCGTCGGGGCCTGCGGAGCCGCGACAGGAGCCACGGGCGTGGCGGCAGGCACGGCGATCGTCCCGACGTTGGGCGAATTGGCGGCCCTGAGCCGCTCGGACAGACTCATCGGTGGTCTCCTCGGTTTTCTCCCCGGTGCAGCCGGTGCCGGCCCTCGGACCGGGCGCTCGGCGAGTCCGGAGTCTGCGCCGGAGTGGGCCTGAGACGGCCCAAGAACTTGCCGACCGCTGATTGGGTCTGAGACTTGCGGACAGGGGACGGCGTGAACCGATCCACGAGCCGCCGCAGTTGTGTGGCCACGGGGTCGCGTCTGTCGTTCTGCAGCAGGGGTATGCCCTGGTTGACGGAGGCCATGGTCCCCTTTGACCGCGGGATCATCATGTCCACGGCGGCACCGATGGTCGCCTCGACATCTGTCTTGGTGAGGCCGTTCTGGGTGTCGGCGAAGTTCAGAACCACATGGCGACCGGTGAAGACCATGCCCAGTTCACGCAGGACGTCGATCTCCTTGCGAAGTCCACGGACTCCCGGCACATCCATGCTCGTCACCAGGACGAGGTCGTGGGTGTTGTCCAGGACCGTGAGGGTGAGCTCGGTCAGGCCCGGGGCGGTGTCGACCACCACGTAGCGGAACTCCGAGGCCAGAGTCTGGAGCAACTGGCTGACTTCGCTTACCCCTACGGAATCGGCTTCCGCAGGAGAGCCCGGTCCACACACCACGTACAGGCCGGTCTCGTGCTGGGTGAGGAACGTCTTGAGCACCATCGTGTCCCGTGCGGCCGGCCCGTGGACGACGTCCACCAGGGTGTACTCCGGCGAGAGGTTGAGGGCGCTGCCCACGTCGCCGAACTGCACGTCGAGGTCGACCAACACCGTGGAGTGCGGGTCGGCCCGTGCCAGTCCGACGGCCAGGTTGGTGGCAACGGTGGTCTTGCCGACACCGCCCTTGGGGGAGGCCACGCTGATCACCCGGCCGGGCGGGGCCTCGGATCCGTTGACACCCTCTCCGAGGCCCCTGTCCGGCTCGGACTGGCGTGACCGGGCGGCCCGGCGGGCCTTGTCCAGGACCCACCCGAGCTCGGAGAGGTCGGCATCGGGGTGCACGATGTCGCACACGCCGGCACGCATGGCCGCGAAACCGATCTCTTCGGGCCGGTCACTGACCAACACCACTGAGATACCCGTCTGGTCGGTCTGGAGTCCGGCCGCCAAGTCGAGAGCGACTGGCTGGTCATGCGGACCCGTGTCGAGTACCACCACCGCCAGCGGCTGGGCCCCACCAGCCATGGCGAGCAGTCGAGAAGGGTCGGACGGTAGCGGCCCGAGCGGTAGGTCCACGAGCGCGTCTCCCACTGCAGCCCGGACCCGGTCGCGGAGGTCGGCGGACTCGGTCATCACAGCGATGCGGCTCATTGGTACACGTTCCCAGGCGTCACGATGCGAGTCCCGTCCTGGGGCACCTCGAGTCCTTCCACAGAGAGCCAGATGGTCCCGTGTTCGGCGCCGAACACGATGGTCTCCGCATCGCGGGCGTTGACCGCGAGGGTGACGATCATGCCGCCGTCCGGCATTGCTGCAGCAGCTGGGTCCTCGGTCGTCTCGGCATCGGAGGGAGGGGCCATTCCACCCTGCACTCTGAGCACCAGGATCTTGTGCAGGACCAGATGGGTCTCATCACGTGGTGGTCCGAGCGAAACGAACACGCCGACGGTCGCACCGGGGGTCAGGGTCCCGCCTAGAACCCTCGGCGCGGCGAGTGGAATCGAGACCTGGTGAAGGTCGGGCGGAGCCGGGATCTCCCCGGGTCTCAGGATCGACGCCGGGTCGGCGAACCGACCTGCCAGGATCTGCTCTCCCGGTTGCAGAGTGGTGACGGCTACCAGTCCGTCGAGCTCCGCGAGTTCGGTCACGGCCCCGGGCCCCACCGCCGCTGCGGGGATGGATTCGGTGGCGATCAGCTCGCCCAATGCCTCGGCAGGGGTGCCCTCGCCGATGGGGCCGGTGGCCACAAGCACGCTGACCGGTTCCATATCCGCCATCGCGCGTTGATCGGCGTTGTTGACGTAGCTGATCAGCACCACGGCACCGAGCACCGCGAGCAAGACGGCCGCCACGATGGCGACGACACGACGATTCACAGAGAACTCACTTACCTATCGGGGGAGTAGGGCCACCACGGAGGCGCCCATGTCGGGGGCGGACGTCCCGTACTCGAAGTCGTCGGACAGGTCCACGAAGCGGGTGAAGTACCCCTCGATGCAGCGTTCGTTTCCTCGGCAGCTGCTGTTCCAGTCTCGACCGGAGAAGCGGTAGCCGGTGATGTGGAAGGCGGCGTATCCGTACACGCGATACCACGCGTTGTTGCCTGAATCCCCCGAGTCACCGAAGACCGGTAGCAGAACGGTCGCGTTCCGAAGGGCGATGAGGTCTGCGTCCGAGCAGGCGTTGGGGACCGAGTTGCCGGGGTCGCTCCAGAGGATCTGGTTGATGCTGTTGGCGACGCTGCATCGTCCGGAGTTGGCCGCCAGCCAGCCGAATCCACCGGGCACGTGGTTGCCCGAGGGGCCGGTGCACCCGTTGGCGCCCGCGGTCTTGGAGGCGAAGATCGTGCGTTTGACAGTTCCCGACGGCATACCGCCACCGGTCTGCGCCCGAAAGTCGCAGAGGGAGAAGGTCAACGGCAGCACGGCAGAACCACCTGTCGGGGCGCCCCAGCCGGCGACCGCCGAGGTGCCGATGGGGGTCTCGTTGATTCCCAAGACTGGGGCGAACCAGTGTTCGCGCACGGCGGAGCCGGCTACCGACACCCGG
>JBKBUP010000069.1:0-12404 GCA_046289795.1 Dietzia sp.
GCGTTACTCGTCATCGCCGGGCTGTACTTCTCCTTCACCACCCTGATCGTCCAGATCCGGATGTTCCCGGAGATGTTCAGGACGATCGTCGAGAAGCCCTCGGACATCGAGCCGGACAAGAAGGGCATCTCCGCCTTCAGGGCCTTCACCGTCTCCGCCGCCTCCCGCGTGGGTACCGGGAACATCGCCGGCGTCGCCATCGCGATCACGGTCGGCGGTCCCGGCGCGGTGTTCTGGATGTGGATGCTCGCGATCATCGGAGGTGCCACCGCGTTCGTCGAGTCCACCCTCGCCCAGCTCTACAAGGTCCGGGGCAAGGACTCCTACATCGGTGGCCCCGCCTACTACATCCGCGACGGCCTCGGGTGGAAGCCGGTGGCGGTCGCCTTCGCGGTGATCATCACCGTGACCTACGGCTTCGTCTTCAACGCCGTCCAGGCCAACTCCATCTCCCAGTCCGTCCGCAACCAGTTCGGGCTCGAGGGGCTCGGTTCCGGGCTGGTCATCGGCATCGTCCTGGCCCTCGTCGTGGGCGCCGTCATCTTCGGCGGAATCCGGCGGCTGTCGGCGGTCACCGAGATCCTGGTCCCGCTCATGGCGGTGGCCTACATCGTCGTCGCCCTCGTCGTCGTGGCACTCAACATCTCCGAGGTGCCCGAGATGATCTCGCTGATCGTGGGGCACGCCCTCGGGTTCCGCGAGGTCGCGGGCGCCGCGATCGGCGCGGCGATCATGCAGGGCATGCGGCGTGGCCTGTTCTCCAACGAGGCCGGCATGGGCTCGGTCCCCAACGCGGCCGCCACCGCGTCCGTCTCCCACCCCGTCAAGCAGGGCCTGGTGCAGGCGCTCGGCGTCTACTTCGACACGCTGGTCGTGTGCTCGGCGACCGCGTTCATCATCCTGCTCGCCAACCCGGAGTTCGGTGGCGACCGCGAGGGCATCACGCTCACCCAGGACTCGCTGGCCGCCTCTGTGGGCGACTGGGGAGTGCCCTTCCTCATGGTGGTCATCTTCTTCCTCGCCTTCTCCTCGATCCTGGGCAACTCCTACTACGGCGAGGCCAACATCCGCTTCCTGCGTGAGAGCCCCGTGGCTCTGCGGGTCTTCCGCGTGCTGGTCATCCTGGCCGTGCTCGGCGGCTGCCTGGGATCGGTCGACCTGATCTGGAACATGGCGGACCTGTTCATGGGCGTCATGGCCACCATCAACCTCATCGCGATCATCCCGCTCAGCGGACTCGCGGTGGCCCTGCTGCGGCACTACCTGCAGCAGAAGGCCGAGGGACACAACCCGGTCTTCCACCGTGACGACCTGCCGCAGGCCCGCAACGTCACGTCCTGGGACGGCTCCGATCCGATGACACTGCAGCACGTCGCCGACGAGGCGCGCGACGTCGAGCCGAAGGAGTGAGCCACCCGGCACCGGCCGGGCCCTCCCCCGCGTACGAGCGCTACGCCGCCCTGCCCAAGGCACACCTGCACGTGCACCTCGAGGCAGCGATGCGCGAGGAGACGATGCGGCAGTGGTGCGCCGAGGACGGCGTGGAGGTCCCGCCGCTCGTCGAGTTCCCCGACTTCACCCGCTTCCTCGACGCCTACGGCCTGCTCATCTCGCTATTGCGCACCCCGGAGCGGATCGACCGGTTACTCGACGAGGTCGTGGCCGACGCCGCCGCGCAGGGTGTCGTGGCGCTCGAGTTCGCCTCCATCCCGGAGAAGTCGGCCGCCTTCGACACGGCCGGGGACGCTCTGGAGTTCATCCTCCCGACCGCCGCGGCGGCGGGCAGGCGCCACGGTGTGTGGACAGGTGCCATCGTGAGCATCGACCGCGGAGCCGGGCCCGCGCACGCGCTCGAGGCCGCCCGCCTGGCAGCCCGATTCGCCGACCGCGGGGTCGTGGCCGTGGGGCTCGTGGCCGATGAACGCGGTAATCCCGTGGCCGGTGCGGCCGACGCCTTCGCGATCGCCCGCGACGCCGGTCTCGGAGTGGTGCCGCACGCCGGAGAGCTGGCCGGGCCCGAGGAGGTGCGGTCCGCACTCGACCTGGGTGCCGACCGCATCCAGCACGGGGTCCGCGCCGCCGAGGACCCCCGGGTGGTGGAGATGATCGCCTCGAGCGGGGTCTGCCTGGACGTCTGCCCGAGTTCGAACGTGGTGCTCGGCGTGTACCCCTCGCTCGAGGACCACCCGCTCCCCACGTTGCTGGACGCCGGGGTCCGCTGCTCGATCGGTGCGGACGACCCGTTGCTGTTCGGCGTCGACGTGGTGGACGAGTACGTCCTGGCCCACGAGCGGATGGGGATCCCGGAGGCTCGGCTCGCCGGGTGCGCCCGGTCGTCGATCGCAGCGTCCTTCGCGCCGGCCGATCTCAAAAGCGAGGCCCTGGCGCGGGTGGACGACTGGGCGCGGTCCGCCGACCCGGTCGACTGAGCACGTCAGGCGCCGCGTCGGATGCTGTCGGCGGCGAGGATCATCGGCACCTGCAACGGCAGTCGGCCCCACGCGATCACCTGGTAGGGCCACACCGGCTTCCTGCGCCAGGCCCGCACCATCTGCAGGTTCCCGGGCAGGACGCCCACGAACAGCGCCACGGCCGCCGCCCCGCCGAGGGCCCGGGTCCGCGGCACCGCCACCAGGGCCGCTACGGCCAGTTCGGCCACGCCGGACCCGTAGGTCCAGGCGCGGGCGCTACCGGGTAGCTCCGGGGGGATGAGCCCGTCGAAGGGACGGGGCGCCACGAAGTGCAGCGCGCCCATCGCCCCCAGTGCAACGGGCATGGACCAGTACCGGAGTGACTCCGCGGTGTCGTTTCCCATTCGCCCGACACTACGGCCGTGGAGGCCGACCGGATACCGTTCGGGCACATCACCGGACTTCCGGCAGCACCCGCTCGCCGATCAGCCGGAGCGACTCCCACGCGGCGTCGATCGGCATCCCCCCGCACAGCGGGTGGTTGGCGATCAATCCCAGTTCACGAGCCCGGACCCGCTCGACCAGCTCGTCCGGGGCGGCCACCAGGTACACCCCCTCGGCACGCAGGTCGTCAACCGAGCGAGCGTCGGAGTGCACGAACGAACTCCGGCCGGGGCCCATCTGCCAGGCCCGGTAGGCCTCCGCGTCGGCCAGGAGGTACCCGCCGTAGCGCTCCCAGAACTCGTCGGGATCCCGCGCGCAGAACACCGCGGCGGGACCGGGGACCGGGGCGACGACGAGGCCGGGCTCGTGCCCGTTGGCGCGGCACTCCGCCCGGTACAGCTCGGTGAGCGCGGGATCGTCGAGCTGCGGTTGGTAGTGCATCCCCAGTCGGCCGGCCCGCCGGGCGGCCGCACCCCCGCCGCCGAGGAAGACCAGCGGGTACGGGTCCGAGAACGGTCGCGGTGTCACGGCCGCCCGCTGCGAGCCGTCGACCGGGTCGTCGCCGACCGGCTCCCCCGCCCACGCCGCGAGCATGGTCTCCAGCTGCCGCTCGAGCCGTTGCCCTCTCCCCTTCCAGTCCCGTGAGTGCATCGCGTACTCGACCGGCCGGTAGCCGAGCCCGAACGTGAAGCTCACCCTCCCGGACGCCACGTGGTCGAGGACGGCGATGTCCTCGGCCAACCGGACCGGGTCGTACAGGGGTGCGACCAGGGCCCACACCGCGATCTGGATCCGCTCGGTCACCGCGGCGACCGCCGAGGCCGCGATGAGCGGCGACGGGAGGTAGCCGTCCTCCGACCCGTGGTGCTCGGAGAGGTTGACGGCGTCCTGGCCCGACTCCTCCGCGTACCGGGCCATCTCGAGGGCCGCACGGTAGCGGTCCCTCCGCTCGACCGCGTCCGCGCCGGGCGCCCGGAAGTCGAAGCGCGTGACGACGTAGACCATCAGGCGCAGCCCATCAGACCGCGGTACCCGTGCGGGAGTCGGCGAGGACCGAGTAGGCCGTGCCCCGCTCGTCCCGCTCCCACCAGGTGTCGGACCCGCCGGTGCCGCCGACGCCGTCCTTGATCAGCTCACGCTTGAGGATCTTGTTGGTCGCGGTGGTGGGCAGAGCGTCGGAGACGCGCACCCAGCGTGGCCACGCCTTGGGCGAGAGGTCCGCCTGCGCGGCCAGGAACTCCTCGAGGCCGGCGGGGTCGAGGTCGCCGTCGTGCCGGACCACCACGGCCGCGGTGAGCTGATCGCCGACACCGCGCGGGTCGGGCAGTCCGTAGACCGCCACCCGCGAGACCGTGGGGTTCCGGAGGAGGATCTCCTCGACGATGCCGGTCGCCATGTTCTCGCCGTCGACCCGCAACCAGTCCCCGCTGCGGCCGGCCATGTAGATGTACCCGTCAGCGTCCCGGTAGGCCAGGTCGCCGGACCAGTACATCCCGTCGCGCATCCGGTCCGAGGTCGCCTGGTCGTCGTTGTAGTACCCCGCGAAGAACCCCGCGCCCTCGGTGTTGACCAGTTCACCCACGCAGTCGTCGAGGTTGGTCACGGCACCGGTCTCGTCGAAGACCGCGCGGGGGCACTCCTCGGCCGTCACCGGGTCGTACACCGCCACCCCGGGGAACGGTTCGCCGATGGACTCGAGCGGGGAGGCCTCGGTACGCACGATGATGATCGCCAGCTCCGTGGAGCCGTACGCGTCCCACACGCGGCAGCCGAACCGCTCGGCGAACGCCGGGATGTCCTTCGCCGCGGCCTCGTTGCCGAAGGCGGCGCGCAGGGTGGTCTCGGCATCGTCCGGGCGGGCCGGGGTGTCGAGGATGTAGGCGAGCGGCTTGCCCACGTAGTTCATGTACGTGACGCCGTACCTCCGCAGGTCGTCGCCGAAGCGGGTCGCGCTGAACCGCCGCGCGAGGACCATGGTGGCGCCCACCGCGATGGCCGGGGAGAACCCGCTCATCACCGCGTTGGAGTGGAAGAGCGGCATGGCCAGGTACACCACGTCGTCAGCGGTGAGGTCGAACGACGGCGCGAGCGCTTCCCCGGACATGGTGACCGTGAAGTTGCCGACCTGCACTGCCTTCGGGTCCCCGGAGGTCCCCGAGGTGAAGATGAGCATGAACGGGTCCCCGGACTCGACCACCGGGGGGTTCTCGGGAGGTTCGGACGCCGCGACGGTGGCCGCCCACTCGTCCGAGTCGGTGTCGATGACGCGGACGTCGCCCAGGTCCAGCCCGTCGAGTAGCGGTTTCAGCTGTGAGTCGGTGAGCAGGACCTGGCAGTCCGCTCGGCGGATGTCGCGGGCCAGTCCCTCACCGCGACGGGTCGCGTTGATACCGGCGACGACGAAGCCGCCGAAGGCACCGGCGGCGAGTGTGTAGAGCATCTCCGGGGTGTTCTCCAGGAGCGTGCCCACGTGTCGGGGCCGCGAGTCGTCGAGCACCGCGTCGAGGGCTCCGGCGCGGCGGTCGGCGGCCGAGATGTATTCGCGCCAGGTGACGGTCAGGTCCTCGTAGCGGATCGCCGGGGAGTCGGAGTCGGCGTGACGGCGGAGTTGTTCGCGAACGGTGTCGGCCATGGGGGTCCTCGGGGACGCAGGGTCAGTGTGACCTGGATCATAACCAGGCCAGCTGACACTTGTCAGGAAAGCACTGAAGCCGGCCGTCCCGCAGCGCCGGGACCCTTCCGATCGGACCTGAACTCCCTGGCCGTGATCCCCCACCAGCGGCGGGCGTACTGACTGAACGTCGTCACATCGTCCAGCGCCAGGGCCGAGGCGATCTGATAGAGGGGGATCTCGGTCGTGGCCAGCAGCCGGGCGGCGACATCCCGCCGAACCTCGTCACGTATCGCGGAGAACGACGTGCTCTCACCGTTGAGGTGCCGCTGCAGAGTCCGCGGGGACACCGAGAGGAGCTCGGCGACCCCGGCGAGAGTCGAGGTGCCGGTGTCCAGAGAGCGCAGGAGGATGGCCCTGGTCCGCTCGGCGTAGGCCTGGTCCCGTGCGGGGCCGTGCTGTTCCAGGTAACTCAGGGCCAGCTTGTGCGCCATCAGGTCGCCGCCCGTGATCGCTCGGCCGAGGAGTACGGCGGGGACGCGCAGCATCGCAGCCGACGCGAGTGGTCTCGCCGGGGCGGCGAAGAGATCCCGGTAGCGATCAGGCGCTGTGTTGAGAAGGTTCGGGAGTTCGACCGACAGCAGTCCGTACTCTCCCCCGAGGAGCGTGAGCATGGACCGGTGGAGGAAGAGCAGGACCATATCGACCGCCTGGGGTGGCAGCGCAACCGCGTCGTCGCGGTATCCGAACCGCACTCCCAGCACACCGGGGTCACCCTCCGGATCCGGGACGACCGTGATCTCGAGTGAGCGGGCGTGGAAGAACAGGTACTTGGAGGTCATCTCCAACGCCTGGGTGGTGGTCGGGGCGTTCCTGATCGCCGCGGCCACGGGGCCGAGCAGTCCCAGGTCCTGACGCAGCGCCACCCGCAGGCCGAAGTCCGGACACCGCAACTCGACCGCCGCGGTCTCGAGGAGGAATCCGATCGCGAGATCCTGCACCAGGATCTCGTCGCTGTCGAGCGCGCCTTCCGGCAGACCACAGCGCAGAGCGAGACCATCGGCGTCCCCTCCGAGCGCGGCGATCACCGCCCTGACGCCGCGCAGACCTGCCGAACGCACATAAGCCACACGTGAACCCTCCGCCAGATGGCGCGATAGAGCAACCTCTTGGCGCGATACGGCAACTTTTCACACGGGATCGCGACTATCGTCACCCACATGACAGCCTCAGCTGACCGCCGCCCTCCGGCCGGCACCCCCGAGAACCCGCTGGACCTCCTGATCGTCGGCGCCGGCATCTCGGGTATCGACCTGGCCCACCACGTCCGGAAGGCGTTCCCCCACTGGTCATGGGAGATTCATGACGCGCACGACGACCTGGGCGGGACCTGGCACACCTTCCGGTACCCGGGAATCCGCTCGGACTCGGACATGGCCACGTTCGGCTTCCCGTTCCGCCCCTGGCCGCACGAGTCGACCCTCGGACAGGGTGACGAGATCAAGGAGTACATCCGGGACACGGCGCGCGAGTGCGGGGCCCTCGATCGCCTGCATCTGGGTTCATGGATCAGGAATGCGGACTGGCGCAGCGAGAAGGGCCTGTGGCAGATCACGAGCGTGGAGGCCGACCTCGGCTCCGATACCGGCACCGGCACCGGCCGGGAACGCACCGTGTGGGCCCGCCGCCTGCACTTCGGCTCCGGGTACTACTCCCACTCGGAGGGTTTCCGGCCCGACTTCCCGGGCGAGGAGGAGTTCTCCGGCCAGATCATCCATCCTCAGCAGTGGCCCGAGGGCATCGAGTACTCGGGACGGAAGTTCGTGGTGATCGGGTCCGGAGCCACCGCTGTCACACTCGTTCCGGCACTGGAGCAACTCGGCGCAGACGTGACGATGCTCCAGCGAACTCCGAGCTACGTCGCCCCCCTGCCGGAGAAGGACATCATCAGCGCGGTGTGGAAACGCGTCCTACCGGCACAACCGGCCCACAGCGCCGCCCGGTTCACCCACGGCGCCCGCGACATGGCGCAGTTCCTCGTCGCACAGCACCTCCCCTGGGCCTTCAAGCGGGGGCTGCGGGCCATGCAGGGCCGCTATATCTCCCGTGAGCAGATCAACGAGCACTTCACACCGTCCTACCAACCGTGGGACCAGCGGGTGTGCAAGGCCCCGAACGGGGACATCTTCCGGGCGATGAAGCGGGGCGCGCGGGTGGTGACAGGCCATATCGACACCTTCACCGAACGCGGCATCCGCCTGAAGTCAGGCGCGGAGATCGAGGCCGACGTCATCGTCACCGCCACCGGCCTGGAACTCGAGGCGTTCGGCGGCGGAACCCTCTGCGTTGACGGCCGCGAGCTCCTCCCCGCCGACCAGACCACCTACCGCGGCATGATGCTCGCCGGCGTGCCCAATTTCAGCTTCACCGTCGGCTATGTCAACGCCTCGTGGACCCTGCGGGCGGACATGGTGTCCAGGTACATGGTCAAACTCTGGCGCGCCGGCGAGAAGACCGGCGAGACGGTCTACGCGCCGATCCCCCCCGAGCAGAAGGGCGATCGCCCGTTGCTGGACCTCGACGCCGGGTACGTCCGGCGCGGCGCCCACCGCTTCCCCCGCCAGGGCACCACCCGCCCGTGGACGTACGTTCAGAACTACCTCGTGGAGATCCCGGAGCTCGCGTTCGGAGACCAACGCCGGGACATGGCGTTCGGCGACCAGGTCGCGACGGCGGCGGTCCGATGACCCGCCGCGTCCTCATCACCGGTGCGGCGTCGGGACTGGGCCTCGCCCTCGCACGTGAGTATCTCGCGGCTGGAGACCAGGTGATCCTCACCGACATCCACGCCGAGGCCCCGCCCGCCGTGAGGGACCTCGCCGGACAGTGGAGCTACCTGCGGCTCGACGTGACGGACGACGACGACTGGGCCGCCGCCGCGCGGGCCGTCGACAAGCTCGACATCCTCGTCAACAACGCCGGCATCGCGGTCGGCGGACGGTTGGACTCCACGTCGATGGACACCTGGCAGCGCATCGTGGACATCAACCTGCTCGGCGTGGTCCGCGGGTGCAGGACGCTCGTCCCGAAGCTCGACCGCGGCGGACGGGTCGTCATCACCGCCTCCGCCGCTGGTCTGGTGCACGCGCCCCACATGGGGGCGTACAACTCAACCAAAGCGGCGGCGGTCGCGCTGGGCGAGACCCTGGACGCAGAACTGCGGCCGCGCGGGATCTCCACCTCCGTGATCTGCCCGCTGTTCTTCCGGTCAGGCTTGGCCGACTCTCTCTCCGGGGACGATCCGCAGGCAGACGAGGCTGCCCGGATGCTGCTCTCGCGGACCCGGTTGACGTCCGAGAAGGTCGCCGCGCGATCGGTCCGGGGCATCCAGGCCCGGCGGCTGGTCATCACGCCGGACGCCCTGAGCACCTTCGCCTGGTACTCCAAGCGCTTCACCCGGGTTCCCTACCTGGCAGGAACACGCCTCATCGGCCGGGTCGTACACCGTCGGGGCTGAACGGTGAGGCGCGCGCGCCAGATCATGCGACACACCGTGATGCATTCCTTTATGTAAGGCGCGAACAGTTCCGGGAAGAATATTCAAGAAAACTCTATATTGTTCGTTCATCAGGCCCCCGAAAAGGCAGTCAGATAAACGTTCTGTGCTTTTTCGGAATTGAACCCGGCGGCATCATTCTCTGCCTTTTCCGGCCGCCGAAGACAGGGTCGATTCACCACCGTCTCGCAGCAGCCCAGCACTGCCCACCGAGCGTTTCCCCACGTCAGGCACCTGGTCTCTCCCTTCTCGCAATTTCTACGACAGCGACGGCGTGTCACGGAATTCAGAGAACCTTCGTGAGAGATCGGGCACCGTCACCTCTCGACACTTCGAAAAAACCTACCTTCGTGCATACTGAGGCTAAGGAATTGGGCTCGAGCCCCGCACCGCGCTCGCCCTAATGCAGGTTCCTGCTCGCGACACCCCTCATCACCACCCTCGCGAGAACCCTCGCAACACCCCTCTGCACGACCACACGTAAGTGGGAAATAATGACATCGGTGCGCCCCTCCTCACCCTCCCGTTCTCGAAATCGCTGGCTCGCCGCCGCGGTGTCGATAGTGGCCGCAGTGGCCATGACGACAACCGTCGGCGTCGCCTCCGCGGCACACGCCCCCGTCGAACTCGGAACCGCAGACTCCTTTGCGGTACTGGCTGGATCGACTGTCACCAACACCGGCCCGTCCACCATCGCCGGGGACCTCGGGCTGAGCCCGGGCAGTTCCGTCACGGGCTTTCCGCCCGGAACAGTGACAGGCGGAACCCAACACGTGTCCGATTCGGTCGCGATCCAGGCCAAGGCAGACCTGACCACCGCATATGACGACGCCGCCGGGCGAGCGGTCACCGGAACCGTGAGCGCTGATCTCGGCGGCCAGACATTCGTCGACGGGACCTACTTCCAGGCCACCGATATGGCCCTGACCGGGACCGTGACCCTCAACGCGCAGAACAACCCGAACGCCGTCTTCATCTTCCAGGCCGCGGACACCCTTACCATCGCGTCCGGCGGCACGGTTGAACTCGTCAACGGGGCCAACCCGTGCAACGTGTTCTGGCAGGTCGGCGCCTCGGCGACGCTGGGAACCAACTCCACCTTCGTCGGCACGGTCATGGCGTTGACCTCCATCACCGTCAACACCGGCGCAACGGTCCAGGGACGCCTCCTCGCCCGAAACGGGGCGGTCACCCTGGACAACAACGTGATCACCGCGCCGGACTGCGAACCGCCGACCACCACGACGCCGCCGACCACGACGGAGCCGACGGACACCACCGAACCAACGACGCCCACGACCACCGAGACGACCGATCCCGACGACTCGACGACCCCCACCACCGGGACGACCGACCCGTCGACCTCCGTGCCGACGACCCCGACCACCACGGGGCCCTCCGAGCCCACGACTCCGACGACCTCGGTGCCGGCTCCCCCGACGACGGTCCCCAACGTCGCATCCGGCATTCCCCTCCTCCCGATCCTGCTCCCTGCCATCTTGATCGGAGGCTCGGTCGCGGCGGCGCCGATAGTCGGGCCGATGATCGGACAGTCCCTCGGAGACCTGGGCTTCTCGTTGCCCGCCCTTCCGGAGTTCCCGCCGCTGGCAGGGTCTGCCATGCCGGGGCCGGGTCCGGTGCAACCCGTCGCCCCCGCGCCGATGGCTCCGGGCCCCGAGTCGCCCAACGGCCGGGGCGGAGAGCCCGGTGCCATGGGCGATGTCACCGGTCCGGTGGCCGCCGACACCGCCGGCACCGCCGTCCTCACGACCGGTTCGATGGGCGACTTCGAGCTGCCCCTGCCCTCCGGCGTCAGGCTGCCTCCGTTGCCCTTCATCCGCTGATCTGACACGAGGCCGAGGCCCCGCACCGGGCGATCCGGAGCGGGGCCTCGGTCTGCGACCACCCCCTGCCCACGGCGGACGGGGCGCGATCGCCTCTACTGTGGCGGGAAACGGGATCAACAGTCAGTTCACAACGCACTCGACTCACAATGCACTCGACTCGACCAATGGGAGATCACATGGACGTCGCCGCCGTCGCCGCCACCGCACCGGACGCGCCTCTGGAGAAGACCACGATCCGGCGTCGGGATACCGGACCGGCCGATGTGCTCATCGAGATCGAGTACGCCGGAATCTGCCATTCCGACATCCACCACGTGCGCGGCGAGTGGGGTCAGACCTCCTACCCCGTGGCGCCCGGGCACGAGATCGTCGGCATCGTCCAGGAGGTCGGTTCCGAGGTCACCCGGCACGCGGTCGGCGATCGCGTGGGCGTCGGGTGCCTGGTGGGGGCCTGTCACGAGTGCTCCTCGTGCGAGGCCGGCCAGGAGCAGGAGTGCGAGCGCGGGGCCGTCGCGACCTACGGGTCGCCGCTGCCCGAGGGAGACCCGGAAGGGCAGGTCACCCAGGGCGGATACTCCACCCACATCGTGGTCGAGGAACCCATGGTCGTGTCCGTCCCGGCCGGGCTCGACCCGGCCGCTGCGGCGCCGCTGTTGTGCGCGGGGATCACCATGTTCTCGCCGCTGAAGCAGTGGAACGTCGGCCCCGGCACTTCAGTCGCGGTGATCGGAATGGGAGGGCTCGGGCACGTCGGTGTGAAGCTCGCCGTGGCGATGGGCGCCGAGGTGACGGTCCTGTCGCAGACCACTTCCAAGCGGGACGATTCGCTGCGGTACGGCGCCGTCGAGCACTACGCGACCGCCGGCGACGAGGGCAAGGCGAAGCTGCGTGAACTCCGCGGCACCTTCGACGTCATCCTCAACACGGTGTCCGCGAACCTCCCGCTGGACCGGTTCCTCGCCACGCTCAAGCCGCGTGGTGCGCTGGTCAACATCGGGATCCCGACCGAGCCGATGTCGGTGCGGGCCGGGTCCGTCGCCGCCGGACGGAAGATCCTGACCGGGTCCATGATCGGCGGCATCCCCGAGACCCAGGAGATGCTCGATTTCTGCGCCGAGCACGGGATCACCGCCGAGATCGAACTCATCTCGGCGGACAAGATCAACGAGGCCTACGACCGGGTCGTCCGTTCGGACGTGCGCTACCGGTTCGTGATCGACGCCAAGACGTTCTGACTCGACTGGGGCGGGACTCACCGCGGCCTGCCTCACCGCGGCGCCACCTGCGCGAGCAGGACCGCGAAGTCCTCGTCCTGAGCCTCGAGGAACCGGTGTGCCTCCGCGGCGAAGTCCGCCAGGCCGGTCAGGCGACCCGAGCTCCGTGACGCGCACACCGCCGCGGCGCCACACGCCCGGTCCAGAGCGGCCGCGATCGCCGACCCCCCGGGCAGAGCGACCGCCATACCCGCCGCGACCTGCGGGAACGCCACTTCCGCAACACGCTCACCGGACTCGCGGAACACCGCGACGGCGGAC
>JBKBUP010000070.1:0-12050 GCA_046289795.1 Dietzia sp.
GAGCTGTTGCGACAGTTGCCCAGAGGAACCGAATGTGAAGGTGACGGCCTGGCCGGTCTCGGCGGTGAATCTGTCCCCGAGTTCCTCGAACGCCGGCTGCAGATCGGCGGCACCCGCGACCAAGAGAGGTTCCGCCGACTCAGATATCGCGCTCCCGCTGCTGCACGAGGCAACACCCATGACGGTCATTATCCCGATCATCACGGACTTCCATCGGTGCACATGGTTCTTCACGCTGCAGTCCTGACGGTGGGGAATGTGATCATCTGCCGGAGCTGCTGGTCGGTTGGTGTCCGATCTGGCTGATGTCATACCCGCGAATCACACCCAGTCGCGATGTCAGAGCACGGTCACCGAGAAGATCGATGAGGGCGATGACGGCTGGGTGGTCGGCGAATTGTGCTGCGACACAGAGGTAGACGTCGTGTTCGTCGAAACCGGCGAACGCAAGACCTTCGGACAGAGCTGCCGGCTCCGTCGTCACAGCTGCCGGCGCACCGTGTCTGACTCGAGCCACAGCGTCGAGATGTCCCGACGCCACCGGGCCGACAGGTGGGCCATCCGCACCGACCGCACGAACAGCTCGCTCGTAGGACTTCTCGGTCGCAGCGCCCGAGTCGCGATGAACCACAGGCATATCGCGATCGCAGAGCTCAGCGATCGACGGCAACGGGGAGGTCGGGGAACTCGCAAGCCCTACCTGCCAGCGAGCCAGGAGGTAGCACTGACTACCGCTCTCAACCGCCGGAATGAAACCGGCAGGACCGTGGATCACCGCGACGTGGACGACGCCCTCGCGCAACCACTGCCCTGCGGTTGCGCTGGTGGCGTGCACCACCACCGCACGATGGCCCGAGCGACGCAACAGGAGAGCAGCGATCATGCCCAGAGCGGGATCACAACCGGCTATCACCACACCTGAACGCTCGGATCCCGGCAGCCACGACACTCCGCCCTCGCCGACCACGGCGTCGACGAGGTCAAGCCAGGGTTGATCGCGACCGGCCCCGACGACCACGGTTCGCTCGCCAACTTCCGCGCCCACCACCGTCGACAACGGTTGATCGTCGAGTCGGTACAGGGTGGTGTGCGCCTCGTCTGCAGCGGCGAAAAGCTTCTCCACCGTCACACCAAGCGCCGACGCCAACCGCAGTGCGGCATCCACACGCGGCGCATGGGCACCCGACTCCACGGTGCCAACGAGCTGCCTGGTCACCTTCGCCCTGCGGGCGAGTTCAGTCTGAGACCAGCCTCGACGCTCGCGCAGAACCGCCACCCGGGCCACCATGCCGGAAAAAGTAGCACAATGCTGAATTCTTGGCACAGCCCGAGGCGATTCGACCGAGCAGGTGCGACACGCCCTGGTCCGAGTCTGTCGTGCGAGACCGAACAACTCAGATTCAGGTACCGGATCTATACACTCGCTCTTCTCACGATCGTCACCTGTCACCTGACCCCTGTGACCAGGAGTTGGGAGAGGATCACGATTCCGCCTCACCACGGACAACGGTGGTAGACGCGAAGGAGCCCCGATGGTGCAGTACACGCCGGCGAATGCGCTTGGGCTCTCCGAGCCCCGGCGGACGGTCTTGGAAAAGCGCGGACTGCGCCTGGAGTACGCCACCCTGGGGTGGAACGTGGTGGAGATCGGCTTCCTGGTCTCCGCCGCCGTGCACGCCAGTTCGGTGGCCCTGGCCGGGTTCGCCTTGGACTCCTTTATCGAGATCTTCGCCTCCCTGGTGGTGGTCTCCCAACTCCGCCACCGACGCAGCAGTGCCGACCAGCAGGCAGCGGTGCGCCTGATCGGGGTGGCCTTTCTCCTGCTGGCCGTGGCCATCACCGCGCAGATCATCGCGACCCTGGCCCTGGGAATCCGCCCCGACACCTCCCCGGCCGGGATCGCGTGGCTGTCCGCGACGTGCGTGGTGATGTTCGCTCTGGCCTGGGGAAAAGCCCGGACCGGGGCAGCGCTGGATCACCCTGTCCTGCGCACCGAAGCGAAGGTCACTTTCATCGACGGCGCCCTGGCCGCAGGCATCCTGGCCGGGCTGGTGCTCAACGCGCTGTTCGGATGGTGGTGGGCCGATGTCGCCGCCGGAGTCATCCTCATCGCCTACGGCCTCCACGAAGGCATCACCAGCCTGCGCGGTGACCGGAACGACTGACCCTCCCCAGTCGGGAGCATTCCCCTGGTGGACATCAGCTGAGCTGTAGCGACAGGGAGGCCGCGAATAGGCAAGAAGGCGGTGGGGCATCCTTGGCCACATGAGGCAGAAGATGAGGCCGGGGTTGGCCTCGTGAACGGGGCACTGGATCGGCTCACGTTGGAGCGTCGGCAGGTGTGGATCTACTCCGGAGCCATCGTCGTGGGCCTGGCCCTGGGCAGCACAGCTCCGGGCCTGGGCGCGATCGCCGAAGCGCTGCTGTGGCCGGTCTTGGCCGTACTGCTCTACGCCACGTTCGTCCAGGTACCGCTGCTCCACCTACTCACGGCGGTTCGAGACGTCCGCTTCACCGGAGCGACCCTCTTGGGCAACTTCGTGTTGATTCCGCTGTTCGTGTGGAGCGTCGTCTCGCTCCTGCCCGACGACCCCGCGATCCGCCTGGGAGTCCTGCTGGTCCTGCTCGTGCCATGTACCGACTGGTTCATCAGCTTCACCCAGATCGCCGGCGGGGACGTCCCACGGGCCATCGCGGTCACTCCCGTCAACCTCGCCCTACAACTCCTTCTACTACCCCTTTACCTGCTGGCCATGGCCCGAAAAGAAGTCACCGGACTGGTCTCGTTCGAGGTAGTGGCCCCCGCACTGCTCATCGTGATTGTCCCACTCATCGCTGCTGCACTCACCGAACGGTGGATCGAGGCACACCCACCGCGTCACGTAGTTCGAGACCGATTGGCCTGGTCACCGATCCCTCTCCTGGCCGCCGTCGTGCTCCTCATCGCGACCGCTCAAGTCGACACGGTGCTCGGCGCACTGCACGTACTCCCCGTCATCGTCCCGGTCTTCGTCGCGTTCCTGGTCATGGCGGCGCTGGCTGCCAAACTGCTCGCGGTCACGTTCCGCCTACCCGCCGAACAGGGCCGAACACTCGCGTTTGGACTGGGAACGCGGAACTCCTTCATCGTGCTGCCGCTCGCCCTCTCGCTGCCCCAAGGGCTCGAGGTCGCCGCGGTCGTCATCGTGGTGCAATCCCTGGTCGAACTCCTCGGAATGATCTTCTTCGTCTGGTGGATCCCCCGCTTCTTCAGCACCACCCCGAGTACCGCGCCGAGACCATAAACCAAAAACCGTCGTCGGTGCGAGCGGCGACCTCGGAACACTGCTCATCCGCCAGATGCTCGTGGCACATCCGGACCGCCCGTTCCCGGGTCTCAGCGTCGAGCTTTCGTGGTCCAGCCATGGGTCCCAATCGTCCTTGTTGAATCGGAACCCTCCGACAGACCCGCCACCTCGAATACTGACAGGAGGTTCACAATTGCGTCGGCTGCGTAAGCCTCTCAGCGCCCACGTTTCTTGGATCGTCGCCGCCTGTTGTTAGTGGCTCGGATCCTGCCAAACTCGTGATAATTCGCGACTGACAATCTGGTGACAACGCCCTGCTGGATCAGCACGAAACTGACGAGCTGTTTGAGAACTGACAGTCGCGTTGCGCCGCCCGGCCACACCGTCTGATCGCCACACTTGCAATGCTCCACACTGGTAGGGCGCCACACCGCCCCGCCGGACCCGAAGAAGGGCGGCCCGCCCGGGGGGGCCCGCCGGCCCCCCCCCCCGCGGCCCCGGCCGCGGTGCGTTCAGCTCGAGTCTGATCAAGCGCGGGTCTGAACAGGCGCGGTTCTGATCAAGCGCGGTGTGATCAGGTCTGCGCGAGGATCCGCTCGACCGCGCCCAGCGGGACCCCCACCCAGCTGGGCCGGTTGCGCGACTCGTACACCACCTCGTAGACGGCCTTGTCCAGCGTGTACGCCCGCAGGAGCGCACCGGTGTCGCGCGGATCCGAGTCCGCGACCTCGGCGTAACCCGTGCAGAAGGCGTCGACGTTGCGGTCCCGCCACTCGCGCGCCCGGAACCGCAGCTGCCGGTCGTCGACCCCGACCAGCGTGTGCTGGGCGGCGTAGTCGAGGCTGCGCAGGATCCCCGCCACGTCGCGGGCGGGGGAGTCCGGCACCCGGCGCTCGGCGAGCGGGGCGGCCGGCTCGCCCTCGAAGTCGATGATGATCCAGCGGTCCGGGGCCCGGAGTGTCTGGCCCAGGTGCAGGTCGCCGTGGACGCGGTGGACCGGCACCGGGCCGGAGTCGGCGACCTCGTCGAACACCGCGCGGGCGGCGTCGGCGAAGCCGGAGAGCTCGGGGACCTCGGCCACCGCCGCGTCGAGCCGTGCCCGCATGGACGCCACGATCTCGGCACCGTCCCGGGTGGTGGAACCGGTCGCGGACGCGAGGTCGTCGTGGACCTGCGCCACGGCCGCCCCGAGCCTCCTGGACTCGTCGGCGAAGTCGGTACCCACCTCATCGGCCAGGAGATCGGCCTCGGCGAACAGATCACGCACGCTCGCCGTGGCCATCGCCCACCCGTCGGCGGCGCCGGCGAGGAACTCCTGGGCCATCGCCAGGGTGGTGGGGCCGGCCTCGTCGTCCGTGCCCCCGTCGTCCGTGTCCCCGCCGTCCAGCTCGATCCAGCCCCGCAGCGACGCCACGGCCGGGCACTCCCGCCCGGCCAACGCGGCGTGGAGTTCCACGTCGGGGTTGAGGCCCGGTTGGACCAGCCGGAACACCTTGACCATGAGGTCGTCGCCGAACACCAGGGAGGAGTTGGACTGCTCGCCCTCGAGGAGCCTGCCCCGAGTGGAGTCCGGGGCCGGAGCGCCCTCCACCAGCCGGAACCGCAGTCCCCCCACCTCGTCCTGCGCGGCGAGGTGGGCTACGAGCGACTCGGTGCCGCGGGGGTCGCGGAGCCCGTCGTAGACCACCGGTGAGGCGTCCTCGGGGGTCAGGGGGAACGTCCGGCGGTCGTCCGGCAGGGTGTGCGCGGTGGCCAGCGGCACCTGGTAGCGCTGCGGCCGACCGTCCACCTCCACGTCCACCAGCAAGTGCTCCACCAGCACGTCGGCGTGGTCGAGCAGGACAGCCCGCCGCGCGATCCGTACGGCGGACAGGTGCCGACCCTTGCCCGCGAACCAGCGTTGCCCGGGCAGCCAGTCGGTCAGCAACCGGGTGAGTGTGTCGTCGTCGACCGGGGGGATGCTCATGCCGGTGCCTCTCATGCCGGTGAATTCGTGGGACTGCGCAGTTCCAGCCAGTAGAAGCCGTAGCCGGGCAGGGTGAGCTGGTACGGGTCGGCGTCGATCTCGGGGAACGGGACCCCGCCGGTGAGCTCGGTGGGCCGCCGGCCGGCGAACTCCGACAGGTCCAGGCGAACGGCCTGCGGGAACCTCGAGAGGTTGTTGACGCACAGGATCAGATCCGATTCGGTGCCCTCACCGGGGTAGTCCATCGACCGGAGGTACGCCAGGATGCTCGGGTTGGACCCGCCGAGGTCGGTGAACTCGCCGCGGCCGAACGCGGGGTGGCTCTTGCGCACGTGGATCATGCGCCGCGTCCAGTGCAGCAGGCTGGCGGTGGAGTTGAGCTGCGCCTCCACGTTGACGCCCTGGTAGCCGTACTGCGGGTCCATGATCACCGGCAGGTAGAGCCGGCCCGGGTCGCAGCGGGAGAACCCGGCGTTGCGGTCGGGACTCCACTGCATCGGCGTGCGCACGGCATCGCGGTCGCCCAGCCAGATGTTGTCGCCCATCCCGATCTCGTCGCCGTAGTACAGCACCGGTGACCCGGGCAGACTGAGCAGCAGTGCGGAGAACAGCTCGAGCTGGTTGTGGTCGCCGTCGAGCAGCGGGGCCAGTCGCCGGCGGATGCCGATGTTGGCCTTCATGCGCGGGTCCTTGGCGTACTCGGCGTACATGTAGTCGCGTTCCTCGTCGGTCACCATCTCGAGCGTCAGCTCGTCGTGGTTGCGCAGGAAGATGCCCCACTGCGCCGAGGACGGGATGTCGGGGGTGTGCGCCAGGATCTCGGTGACGGGGAACCGGGACTGACGCCGCACCGCCATGAAGATCCGCGGCATGAGCGGGAAGTGGAACGCCATGTGGCACTCGTCGCCCACCTCGGGCTCGCCGAAGTAGGCCACCACGTCCTCGGGCCACTGGTTGGCCTCGGCCAGCAGCACGCGCCCGGGGTACTCCTCGTCGACCACCGCTCGACACTTGCGCAGGAACTCGTGCGTCTCCGGCAGGTTCTCGCAGTTCGTCCCGTCGCGCTCGAACAGGTACGGCACGGCGTCCAGGCGGAATCCGTCGATCCCCAGGTCCAGCCAGAACCGCAGGACGTCGATCATCGCCTCCTGGACCTCGGGGTTGTCGTAGTTGAGGTCGGGCTGGTGGGAGAAGAAGCGGTGCCAGTAGAACTGCCCGCGCACCGGGTCATAGGTCCAGTTGGAGGACTCGGTGTCCACGAAGATGATGCGGGCGTCCGGGTACCGCGTGTCGTCGTCGGACCACACGAAGTAGTCGCCGTACGGCCCGGTCGGGTCGGAGCGTGACTCCTGGAACCAGGCGTGGGAGTCGGAGGTGTGGTTCATCACCAGGTCGGTGATCACCCGGATGCCCCGCCGGTGCGCCTGGTCGAGGAAGTCCACGAAGTCCTCGACGGTGCCGAACTCGGGCAGCACGGTGCGGAAGTCCCGGATGTCGTAGCCGCCGTCGCGCAGCGGCGAGTCGTAGAACGGCGGCAGCCAGAGGCAGTCGACCCCCAACCACTCCAGGTAGTCGAGCTTCTCGGTGAGCCCGCGCAGGTCCCCGGTGCCGTTGCCGTCGGAGTCGTTGAACGCCCTGACCAGGACCTCGTAGAACACGGCCGACTTGTACCAGTCACGATCGATCTCGAGCTCGGCCGCGTGCCGGTAGTTGTCGGCGCTGGGCTCGACCACGTGACCGTCGTCGGTGAGCTCGGGTTCGGAGTGACGGGGATCGGACGCGTGTAGGTCGGCCTGGTGGCGCGACATCGGTGACATGGGGGCGAGCCTACGGCCCCGTACCATCTTTGTGCATGGGGAGATTCGATCCGGTCGAGCTGGTCCGCGGCGTGGTGAAACGGGACCGGTACGGCCGCCGTGCCCGCGCGCTGGCGGCCCTGTTGGACGGCGACGACGACGAGGTGGTCGTGCGCCCGTGGGAGCTGCGTCTGCCCCGGACGGTCATTCTCGCCGCAGCCCGGAACAGGGGCCTGGAGCCGGTCCGCGGCACCGGGGCGCTCGCGCAGAGTGGGCCGTGGCTCGACCCGATGCGCTTCACCCGATGAGAGTCGGCTGGGTGCTCGTGCTGTTGGCACTGCTGCCGCTCGCCGCGTGGCTGGTGGCCCTGGCCGTGGTGGCCGTGCGCCGGGCACTGCGTCGCCGGGGTGACGAGCAGACGCGCCGCCTGCGACTGGCGCGGATGCTGGGGAGCGCCGACCTCGTCGTCGTCCCCACCTCGGACGTCGACCTGCCGGAGTCCACCGTCCTGGCCGTCGCCACCGACGCGGGCATGCGGTTCATGGGGTACGAGCGCACCGACTCGCCGCTGCGCCGCCGCGTCGGGGTGTTCGTGCGCGTGGGCGGCGAGGTCGACACGGTGGTGCGGGGATCGGTGGTGCGGGGATCGGAGGTCCGGGGATAAGGGGTCCGGGGATCGGTGGTTCAGGGATCAGTGGTCCGCGGGATCGGGGCCCGGACCGCCCGGTAGTGTCGCCCGCATGCGAATCGGAATGGCACTCAACTACAGCGGCGGGTTCTCCGAGGTCGCCGCGGAGGCCGCGGACCTCGAACGGGCCGGCCTGGACATCGCCTTCGTGCCAGAGGCCTATTCCTTCGACGCCGTGAGCCAGCTCGGTTTCCTGGCCGCGCGGACCTCGCACATGGAGCTGGCCTCCGGCATCCTGCAGATCTACACCCGCACGCCCACGCTGACCGCCATGACGGCGGCGGGCCTGGACTACGTCTCCGACGGGCGTTTCACCCTGGGACTCGGCGCCTCCGGGCCGCAAGTGGTCGAGGGATTCCACGGCGTGAAGTACGACGCGCCGCTGGCCCGCACGCGCGAGATCATCGAGATCTGCCGCAAGGTGTGGCGCCGGGAGAAGCTGGTGCACGACGGGGCCAAGTACCAGATCCCGCTGCCGGCCGACCAGGGCACGGGGCTGGGCAAGCCGCTCAAGCTCATCAACCACCCGGTGCGCGAGAACATCCCCATCGTGCTGGCCGCCCTGGGGCCGAAGAACGTCCAGCTGGCCGCCGAGATCGCCGATGGCTGGCAGCCGATGTTCTTCCACCCCGAGAAGGCCCACCTGGCGTGGGGCGAGCCCCTGCGGGCGGGTCGTGAGAAGCGGGACCCGTCGCTCGGCGAGCTCGAGGTGTACGCCGGCCCACCCCTGGCGATCGTCGACGAGACCGAGGTGCCGGGCTACCTGGACCTCGTACGGCCGTTCCTGGCCCTCTACATCGGTGGAATGGGAGCCCGGGGCAAGAACTTCTACAACGAGTTGGCGTGCCGCTACGGTTACGAGGCGGAGGCCGCCCACATCCAGGACCTGTACCTGGAGGGCAAGAAGGACGAGGCCGCGGCCGCGGTGCCCGACGAGCTCGTCCGGTCGGTCTCGCTGATCGGCCCCGAGTCCTACGTGGCCGAGCGGGTCGAGGCCTTCCGCGAGGCCGGGGCCACCACGCTGACCGTCACGCCGATGGCCATGGACGCCCCCGGACGGATCCGGCTGGTCGAGCAGTTCCGCGCACTCTGTTGACGCCAACCGGATAGAGCAACGCCCCGCGGTCGTCGACCGCGGGGCGTTGTCGTGTCGGGTGTTGTCGTCTTGAACGGTGTCGTGCCGGGGGACGGCGCCGCCCGGTCAGGCGAGCGTGACCACCACGTTCTTGAGCACGGGGGCGTCGTCCCGCTCGGCAGCCGTGGCGGCCACGAGTAGACGCGAGCCGTCCTCCCACACCCGGATGCGCATGGTCTCGCCGGGGAAGAAGACGCCACCGAACGTCACTCCGTAGCCGCGGACCCGCTCGACGTCGCCGCCCAGGACCTCGTCGACGACCGCCCGCAGCACCATGCCGTAAGAGCACAGGCCGTGGAGGATCGGCCGTGGGAACCCGGCCGCCTCGGCGAACGCGGGATCGGAGTGCAGCGGGTTGCGGTCACCGCAGAGGCGGTAGAGCAGCGCCTGCTGCGGCAGGCTCGCGACCTCGATGGTGTGATCGGCCTCCCGCTCGGGGTACTCGACCTTCTCGGAGGTCCCGCGCTCGCCGCCGAAGCCACCCTCGCCCTTGGCGAAGATCCCGGACCGTGACGTCCACAGCTTCTCGCCGTTCGCGGAGACGGTCTCGGACTCCTGGATGATCACCGCGGCCGAGCCCTTGTCCTGGATCTCGGCGATGCGGGTGGTGGTGACGGCGGTACCGTCCGCGGGGATCGGGCGGTGCAGCTCGACGGACTGGCTGCCGTGCACGACCTTGGCCAGGTCGATCTCGACGCCGGGGAAGGACACCCGCGGCGCCTCGGTGACGTTCATCGTGGCGGCGACGGTGGCGAACGACGGCAGCACCTTGGGCTGCGAGTCGTCCACGTAGGCGAGCCCGGCGGTGTCCATCGGATCGCCGGCCGCGCCCACGCCGAGCGCGTAGAGCGCCACGTCGGAGGCGGTCCAGGAGAACTCCTGAGAGGGGAGCTCGGCCCCCAGGGCCGTCGAGAGGTCGATCGGCACGTCAGACTCCCGTCTTGTCGGCGCTGGTGGTGGACTCGGATGAGGCGCCGGCCAGCATGTGCTCGACCGCGAGGTAACCGAAGACCATCGCGGGGCCGATGGTCGCCCCGGGCCCGGCGTAGGTGTGGCCCATGACCGGCGACGACGCGTTCCCGGCGGCGTACAGTCCCTCGATCACCGAGCCGTCCGAGCGGAGCACGCGGCCGTGGACGTCGGTGTTCGCCCCGCCCTTGGTGCCGAGGTCCCCGGGCACCATCTTGGCGGCGAAGAACGGGGCCTTGCGGACGGGGCCGAGGCTCGGGTTGGGCTTGTTGGTGGGGTCACCGTAGTAGTGGTCGTACCCCGAGACGCCGCGCTGGAAGTCCTCGTCGACGCCCTTCTCGGCGAAGCCGTTGAAGCGGGCGGCCGTCTTCTCCAGCGCGTCGGCCGGAACCCCGATGAGACCGGCGAGCTCCGCGAGGGTGTCCGCCTTGTGGAAGTTCTCCGTCTCGAGCCACTTCTTCGGCAACGGCTGCTTCGCCTGGAGACCGGCGAAGAGGTAGCGGTTCTTGTACTCCTGGTCGAAGACGATCCAGGCCGGGACGTTCTCGCCCTCGGCTCCCTCCTGGCCGGGTGCCGCCTGGCCGTACTCGCCGCCGTACATCCTGTGGCCGGCCTCGACGTAGGGCAGGGACTCGTTCATGAAACGCTCGCCCCTGGAATTGACAAGGAACGAACAGGGCAGGGACCGCTCGGCGAGCGCGAACCAGGGACCGCGGGGGAGCAGGATCGTGGGACCCCACCACGCGTCTTCCATGAAGGCCAGTTCCGCACCCACCTTCTCCATGTATTCGATCCCCTCGCCGGTGTTGGCGGAGGCACCGACGGTCCACGAGGTGGGGATGGGCTGACGCTGGTACTTGTCGCGCATCTCCTGGTTGTGCTCGAACCCGCCCGAGCCGATGATCACGCCACGACGGGCGCGGATGGTCTGCTCCTCACCGCCACGGGTGACGGTGATTCCGACGACGCGCTCGTCCCGGCCGCTGCCCTCGGTGACCAGACCCGTCATCGGCGTGTTGAGCCACACCGGGACGCCCGCGTCCAGGAGGCCCTTGCGCATGGCGGCGATGAGCGCGCGGCCCATGCCCACCATGTTGGCCCCGCGGGCCTTGGCCACGAGCATGCGCACCGAGACCCGGACCGAGCGCCGGATGCCCTTGGTGGTGGGGCGCTGCAGCAGGTTGAGCCAGCGGTAGTCGGACTGCTTGACCACCATGTTCGCCGGGGCCTTGGCGTACGGGGGCTCGAGCCTCGAGGCCTCCGAGCCCAACTGGCGCAGATCGAACGGCTTGGGCTCGACGGACCTGCCGCCGAGCCGTCCCCCGGGAGCCTCGGGGTAGTAGTCCGAGTAGTCCACGACCCACTCCATCTCGAGGGGGGAGTTGTCGAGGACGAACTCCAGGACCTCGGGACCGCGGTCGACGTACGTGTCGATCCGCTCCGGGGCCACGACGTCGCCGACGATCGACCGGAGGTAGGTGCGGGCGGCCTCCGGGGTGTCCTGGACCCCGTCCCGCCGGAGGACGGAGTTCCCCGGGATCCACACGCCGCCGCCGGAACGGGCGGTGGAGCCGCCGTAGTGCGGGGCCTTCTCCACGAGGACCACGCTGAGGCCCTTCTTCGCTGCTGCGAGGGCGGCCGTCATGCCTGCTCCACCGCTGCCGACTACGACGACGTCGAATTCCTGGTCTGCCATGTAGAACACGTTATAGAACCGGGGGCTGTAGCGCCAGACGCCCGAGGTAGCATCCCGTTCATGCTCAATGAGGAGACCCGCGCCACACTCGCACTGCGACTCTGGGACGCCGAAGCCGACGTCGCTCCGGTCGCGCCGCTCACCGCCGATCATCCCGACATGACCCCGGATGACGCGTTCGAGATCCAGCTCGTCAACATCCGCCGCAAGCTCGAGGCCGGTGCGGTGGTGACGGGGCACAAGGTGGGCCTGGCCTCCAAGGCCATGCAGGAGATGATGGGCGTCGACGAGCCCGACTACGGCCATCTGCTCGACACCATGGAGTACCCCGAGGGGACGCCCGTCGAGGCGGCGCGCTTCTGCTTCCCGCGCGTCGAGGTCGAGGTGGGTTTCATCCTCGGAGCCGACATCCCGCCGGAGGGGTGCTCGCAGGAGGAGGCAGCCTCGGCCATCGAGTGGGTGGTGCCGTCGATCGAGCTCATCGACTCGCGTATCCGCGACTGGAAGATCACC
>JBKBUP010000071.1:0-11926 GCA_046289795.1 Dietzia sp.
GGCCGCGGAACGAGACCTCCCAGAGCGACGCCCCGCCCCCGCCCGTGGCGGAGGTGTCCGGCACGACCGCTCCCGAGTCGTCGGTGACGAGGATCGGGTCCACCTTGCGGGGGTCGGTGAAGTCCTTTCCCCACCAGCGCATCTGCCCGAGCATCCCGTACATCGGGTGCCCGGTGTCCAGTCCGGTTCCGCGCCAGCGGGTACCGGCGACGCTGTCGACGCGGGCGGGCTCCAGCGAATCCCAGAGCGTCGACACCCGCTCCGACGGCACCGTGTCGAGCGCGCGGATCGCGTCGAGCTCGCTCCTGGCCGCGGCGCTCACAGCCCGTACGTCTTTCCGATGATGTCGCGCTGGATCTCGTTGGTGCCGCCGTAGATGGTGGACACGACGGCCTGGCGGACCAGGCGCTCCATGCCGTACTCGGTGGCGTAGCCGTAGCCGCCCATCGACTGCATGCACTCGAGGGTGACGCGCTTGCTCAGCTCGCTGGCCTTGAGCTTGGCCATGGAGGCCTCGCGCGGGAACAGCGCTGCGGGGTCCGACTCGTCGACCTTCTTGGCCACGGCGTAGACCAGCAGGCGCGTGGCCTCGATCTCGGTCGCCAGGTCGGCCATACGGTGGCGAATCACCTGGAAGGAGCCGACGGGCCGGCCGAACTGTTCGCGCTCGCGGACGAACGTCAGGCAGTCGTCGAAGGCCCGCTGGGCCACGCCGAGCTGCATGGCGGCCAGGATGAGCCGCTCGATGTTGAGCCCGGTCATGAGCTGCTTCCAGCCGCCACCGACCTCGCCGATCACGGACTCCGCGGGCAGGCGCACGTCGGTGAAGTAGAGGTCGTTGACCTCTTTGCCGCCCATGGTCTCGATGCCGGTCATCTGCAGGCCCTCGACGTCGGCGGGCACGTCGAACATGGTGATGCCCTCGTGCTTGGCGCCCGACGAGTCGGTGCGCGCCACCAGCAGGATGCGGTCGGCGAAGTGGGCGTTGGAGCACCAGGTCTTCTGGCCGGTGATCACCCAGTCGTCGCCGTCGCGGACGGCCTTGCAGCGCAGTGCCGCGACGTCGGACCCGGCGCCGGGCTCGGACATCGAGATGGACAGGGTGCCGCCGGCCACGACCAGCTCGAGGGCACGCTTGCGCTGCTCCTCGGTGCCGAACTTCTGGTAGGCGGCGGCGGTGATGAGGGTGGGGCCGATGCCGCCGATCGGGGCGAGTCCGCGCAGGGAGTGTTCGAGCAGCAGGCAGAGCTCCACGGCGCCGGCGTCGGCCCCGCCGTACTCCTCGGGGATGGTGAGGCCCAGCCAGCCGAGTTCGGCCATCTTGGAGTAGATCTCGGGCGAGTGGGTGCCCCCCTCGGTGGTGAGTTCACTTCTCTTCTCGACGCTGCCGACCTCGCGCGCGCAGAAGTCGTCGATGGACTTGGCGAAGTCTCGCTGCTCTTCGGTGAGGATGTCGAACACTTCTGGCCTCGGTTTTCTGTCAGGGGGTGACGGTAGCGGGCAGGGTGGACTACTGTGGCCCGTATCACCGTACGGTACATCAAATATATGTGATCTAAAACGGAAGGACTCCAGATGACGACGACCGAGCCCAGAAAGACCGGCCCCACCCTCGCGAGCCTGGACCCCCGCGACGGCACCGTCCTGGCGGAGTACCCGATCGCCGGTCCCGAGGAGGTGGCGCTCGCGGTCGAACGTGCCCGCGCCGCCGCCCGCTGGTGGGCCAACCAGGGACCGCGCGGACGCAGGGAGTGGCTGCTCGAGTACAAGCGGGCCATCGCCTCCCGCGCCGAGGAGCTGGCCTCACTCATCTCGGCGGAGACCGGCAAGCCGGACGAGGACGCGACCCTCGAGGTCATGCTCACGGTGAGCCACCTGGAGTGGGCCGCCAAGAACGCCGACAAGGTGCTGCGCCGCCGCTCCGTGTCCGCCGGTCTGCTGATGAGCAACCAGGCGGCCTACGTCGAGTACCAGCCGTACGGCGTCGTCGGCGCGATCGGCCCCTGGAACTACCCGGCCTTCACCCCGATGGGCACCCTGTCCTACGCCATGGCCGCCGGCAACGCGGTCGTGTTCAAGCCCAGTGAGCTCACGCCCGGCGTCGGCGTCTGGCTCGCCGAGGTGTGGGATTCGCTCGGTGCCTCGCAGCCGCTCTTCCAGACCATCACCGGCGACGGCTCGACCGGTGCCGCACTGTGCAAGGCCGGCGTCGACAAGCTGGCCTTCACGGGGTCGGCCGCCACGGGACGCAAGGTCATGGCCGCCTGCGCCGAGACGCTGACCCCCGTCGTCATCGAGGGCGGCGGCAAGGACGCGTTCCTGGTGGACGCCGACGCCGACCTCGACGCGGCGGTCGACCAGGCGGTCTTCGGCGCCATGGGCAACGCGGGCCAGACCTGCGCGGGCGTCGAGCGGATCTACGTCCACCAGGACGTCCGGGACGCCTTCGTCCACAAGTTCACGGCCAAGGTCCGGGCGCTGACCCCGGGCACCGCCGTGACCTCCAGCTACGGACCCATGACGCTGCCGGCCCAGATCGACATCGTCCGCCGGCACGTCCAGGACGCGCTGGCCCGGGGTGGCAAGGCCGTCATCGGCGGCGAGGGGTCGGTGGGGGACAGGGTCGTCGAGCCGGTCGTCCTGGTCGACGTCCCCGAGGACTCCACGGCGATCACCGAGGAGACCTTCGGGCCGACCGTGGTCATCAACTCGGTCGTGGACCTGGAGGAGGCGGTCGAGAAGGCCAACGCCAGCCGTTACGGCCTCGGTGGGGCGATCTTCACGAAGAACCGCAAGCGCGGTCTGGAGCTGGCGGAGAAGCTCGACGTGGGAATGGTGTCGGTCAACGCGTTCCTCGCCTTCGCCGGGATCCCGTCACTGCCGTTCGGTGGTTCGGGCGACTCGGGCTTCGGCCGCATCCACGGCGCCGACGGGCTGCGCGAGTTCGCCCGACCCAAGGCCATCACGGCCCAGAAGTTCGCCGCCCCGCTCAACCTCATGACCATGACCCGCAAGCCGAGGGACATCAAGGTGGTCAAGTGGATGCTGGCCAACGTCCAGGGAAAGCTGTGATGTGAGATGACAGCCACCGCGTCAGAGAAGAGCATGCCGGAGGAGATCCGGGAGACGACGACGACGAGGTCCGCGGCCGCCGGGCAGCGCACCGTGCCCGGGGTCTTCGGACCGATCCCGTCCGAGCTGGTGGCCGACGCCGCCGTCGACCACCCGCTCACGGCCACGCTCCCGCTCAAGCCCGGGCGTTGGTACTGGCGGGACCTCATCGCGACCCTCGACCCGGTGGCCGACGCGGCGGAGATCCACCGCATCACCACCTCCTACGAGTTCCCCTGGGACTACCAGCGGGCGCTGGAGCTGGCGCTGTACCGCACGTACTGTGTGCCGTCGGTGTCGGCGGTCCTCGCGGAGGCCGGCCAGTTCCGCGACGACCCCCAGAAGCGGTACGACGACACCGCGCTGCTGATGGTGGAACTGGTCGAGCACGGCTATGACTCAACGCGGGGCAAGGAGGCGCTGCGGGTGATCAACCGCCAGCACGCGCGGTACGACATCACCAACGACGACATGCTGTACGTGTTGTCCACGTTCATCTACGAGCCGCTCGAGTGGATCGACGCGGTCGGGTGGCGGCGGCTGCACCCCCACGAGCGGCTCGCCGCGTTCCACTTCTACCGCGGGGTCGGGCAGCGGATGAAGATCACCGGCATCCCGGAGGACATCGGGGAGTTCCGCCGGTGGCGGGACGACTACGAGGCACGCACCTTCCGCTACGACCGGAACAACGAGCTCATCGGCACGTACACGCTCGATCTCATGTGTTCCTGGTACCCCGAGGCGGTCAGACCCGTGCTGCGCAAGGCCGTCCTCTCGCTCGTCGACGAGGACATGACGCGGGCGTTCGGCTTCCCGTGGCAGCCGTCGTCGAGGCGCGCGATAGCCCACGCGGTGCTGCGGGCCCGGTCCGCCGTCGTGCGGTGGCTACCGGTCCGTCGACGGGCGCTCGGGTCCAGCGCGACCGAGAACCGGACCTACCCGGGGTACCCGACCGGGTACCGTCCCGCCGACCTGGGGGCCTGCCCCATCCAACCGCGCGACCGGCTGGGTGGCTGCCCGGTGACGCACCATGGCGGGGAGATGCCGGGAGAGGCCGTGGTGTGACCGCCGCCGCCCCGCCCCGACCTCCGGGTGCACCGACCCGCTTCGCCGCCGACGAGCGGTGGGGGCGCCGGGCCGCGCGCCTGCTCCGTCCTTTCGCGGACGTGCGCTCGGGCCCCACGCCCGCCGAACGCGAGCGGATCGCGGAGGCGTTGATGTCCGGCGACCCCCCGGCCGACGCGGTGCTGGGTGCGATCGAGAGGGGCGAGACCTCGATGGCGCGGGTCCGCGAGGCGCTGAGGGCGGCGGTGGCAGGTGACCCGTCGCCCCCGCGGGAGCCGGCCGAGGTGGTCGAGTTCGTCCGGTCCGTCACCGAGATCCCCGACTGGCTGGACCCCGACCTCGCCGACCACGGTGCCCGGGTGTGCCTTCGTGCCGGGCTCACCGGGCAGGACGTGCTCGGCGATCTCGCACTGCTCGGCGGCTACCGACCCGCGGCCACGACCGAGGTCCTCACCTCGACCGGACGTCTGACCGGGGAGGGGACGTCCACCCGGGTCGCCGAGACCATGGCCTGGTGGCACGCTGTCGCCGCCACTGACGGTTGGCGACCGGGTAGCCCGGGCTGGGAGATGACCGTTCACGTGCGGCTCATGCACGCGCGGGTCAACCGGGCGATGCTCGCGAAGGGCTGGGACGTCCGGGCCAAGGGGTTGCCGATCAACCAGGCGGACATGGCCGCCACCAACGGGTTGTTCTCGGCGACCTTCCTGCTGGGAACGTCGGTGCTGGGGATCCCGCACCCGCCCGCGGACGGGAGGGCCGTCATGCACCTGTGGCGGTGGATGGGCCGGGTGATGGGGGTGGACGAGGACTTCCTCCACGATCACCCGCGGCGGGCCCTGCGCGACATGTACCACTTCCTGCGGACCTCCCCGCCCCCCGACGCCAATTCAGTGGTGCTGGCGGAGGCGCTGCTGGAGTCCTACGGCCTGACCGACTTCCCGCGGTTGGCCACGGTCCGCCGCCGACTCGACGTGGCCAGACACCGCAGCATCGCGACCTATCTCAACGGCCCGGCGGGGATGCGCGAGCTCGGTCAACGGCCCGCGCTGCCGTGGTATCCCGCACTGCTGATCCCGGTGAACCTCGTGACCCACGGGGTGGCCGCGGTGTCCCCGACGGTGCGCGGCACGCTCGAGCGTCGCGGCTACGTCAGGATCCGTCGGCAGATCGCCCGCTATTCGCGCCGGACCGTGGAGCCCCTGGCCTAGCTGTACTGACCCGGGAGGTCGGTCAGGCGGTCCGGGGACAGGAGCACGGTCCGGGCGAGGTCGCCGAACCTCGCCGCGGCCGAGGGGTGGAAGCCCGTGCCCTGCCCGCCGTCCAGCACCACCGCGAGCGCGGCGTGGACCCGGATCCGGGCCGTGGCGTCATCCACGGCCGTCCCCGCCGGCGCCGCCTCGCGGACCAGCCCGGCCCACCGCTCGAGCTGCCGCAGTTGGGACCGACGGATCCGTCGCCTGTCATCCGGGCCCAGGGTGCCGAGCTCGGAGTGGTAGAGCATGAGCTCGGGTCCGTGGGAGAAGGCGATGGCGACGTACTGGTCGAGCAGGTCGACCAGCGCCTCGGCGGGGTCGTCCTCGGAGCCACGGAGCGCGGCGTGGCGGTCGAGGAGCTCGGAGACCAGGGTCGCGGTCCGGTCGACGGCTGCGGTGAGCAACGCGGACTTGCCGGGGAAGTGCCGATACAACGCGGAGGCGGCGACGCCCACATCGGCGCCGATCGCCTCCATCGTCACCTCGTCGTAGGCGGAGGAGTGGAATCGCGCTATCGCGGCGGTGATCGCGCCCTCGCGGGTGGCGGCCCCGCCGCGCAGCCGGCCCGGCGCCCCGGATCCGAACGCGGACCGGTCCTCGGCCGGCGGCCGCGGTATCGACCGGACCCCCGCGGTGGATCCGGCCAGGTCCGCCGCGATCGACTGCATCAGGGCCACCGCCCCCGCGTCGGTGACCTCGATGCGGTGGTGGCCGAGCGAGGCGATGCAGGCGAGGATGGAGCCGGCCGCGCCCCCGGCCCCGGAGCCGCCCCCTGCGCCGGTAGTGCCGCCGGCTCCGGCCCCGGACACTGACGCCGTGCCGCCGCCGCGGATCGCCTCGGCGAACCGCTGCCGGATCCGGATGTCGGCCGCCACGACCGCCGCTCGGTCCTCCGGGGTGAGATAGCGGATCTGCCAGCGGTACAGCGCCGCGCGGGCACGGTGGGTCAGCGTCGCCCGGGTGGCCGAGGCGACCAGGTGATCGAGGTCGTCGGAACCGGACGTGGCGGCATCGAGTTCCGCGACGAGCGTCGCGACCGCGTCACGGAACATCGCGTACTTGCCCGGGACGTACCGGTACAACGCACCGGGGGTCACGGCGAGGCGGTCCGCGATGTGTTCCACGCGGGTCGCGTGGTAGCCGCGCCGCGTGAACTCCTCGGCTGCGACCAGCGCGATCTCCGCACGTCGCGACCCCGGCGGAGGGGCGTCCGGGAACCACGTGGGCAGTGCTGGTGGAGACGTCATGGCCTCTCGGATCTCGTGATGGCGGTTCGACGTGTGATCTTGACAACAGCGGATACAGTGGCCATAGTAAACCCGAATTCACAGATATATGTGATCGAATCCATGTGAGTGACTCGAGTCGGTCGTCACGACCGGCCCGGGACGGAAGGGACAACCCACCCATGTCAGTGCCCGAGGCCTATATCTACGACGCGGTGCGTACGCCACGCGGTAAGGGGAAGTCCAGCGGATCGCTGTACAGCGTCGCCCCGATCGACCTCGCCGTCGGCGTCCTACGGGCGCTGGTCGAGCGCAACAGCAGCCTCGATCCCGCGCAGATCGAGGACGTCGTCATGGGCATCGTCGGACCCGTCGGCGAGCAGGGGGCCGTGCTGCCCCGCATCGCGGCCATCGCCGCCGGTCTGCCCGAGACGGTGGCCGGGGTGCAGCAGAACCGCTTCTGTGCCTCCGGGCTCGAGGCCGTCAACCTCGCCGCGCAGAAGGTCCGCGCGGGCTGGGAGGACCTCGTCGTCGCCGGAGGCGTCGAGTCGATGTCGCGCGTGCCGATGGGCTCCGACGGCGGCGCGTGGGCGCAGAACCCGCGCGTGAACTACACGACCTCGTTCGTCCCCCAGGGCATCGGCGCGGACCTCATCGCCACGATGGAGGGATTCTCCCGCGGGGACGTCGACGAGTTCGCCGCCCGGTCGCAGGAACTCGCCTCCGCGGCCTGGGACGACGGCCGCTTCGAGGGCTCGGTCGTCCCGGTGGTCGACTCCGCGGGTCGGGTCGTCCTCGACCACGACGAGCACATCCGGCGGGGCACCACCGCCGACGATCTCTCGGCCCTGCGGCCGTCCTTCGCGGCGCTCGGCGAGCAGGCCGGTTTCGACGCCGTGGCGCTGCAGAAGTACCACTCCGTGGAGAAGATCGACCACGTGCACCACGCCGGGAACTCCTCCGGGATCGTCGACGGCGCCACCGCGATGCTCGTCGGCAACGCCGAGGCCGGTGAGCGCAACGGTCTGACGGCCCGCGCCCGCATCGTCTCCGCCGCCGTGGTGGGTTCGGAACCCACGATCATGCTCACCGGTCCCACCCCGGCCGCCCGCAAGGCGCTGGCGAAGGCCGGGCTCACCATCGAGGACATCGACCTGTTCGAGGTGAACGAGGCGTTCGCCGCGGTCCCGATGAAGTTCGCCAAGGACCTCGGGGTCCCGATGGAGAAGATCAACGTCAACGGCGGCGCGATCGCCATGGGGCACCCGCTCGGCGCCACCGGCGCGATGATCCTCGGCACCGCCCTGGACGAGCTGGAACGCCGCGACGCCCGCTACGCCCTCGCGACCCTCTGCGTGGGCGCCGGTATGGGCATCGCCACCATCATCGAACGCCTGTAGAGCGCCCGGCCGGACCCTGCGAAAGACGAGAAGACCACACATGACCATCGAATTCACCAACACCATCACCTACGAGCGCGATGCCGACGGCGTCGTCGTCCTGACCATGGACGATCCCAATCAGAGCGCCAACACCATGAACGCCGACTACCTCGCGTCCATGGAGGCGGCCGTCGACCGGCTCGAGAAGGAAAAGAACGACATCACCGGCGTGGTCCTGACCTCGGCCAAGAAGACCTTCTTCGCCGGTGGCGACCTCGGCGACATCCTCTCCATCCCCTCCGACGGCGCGGATCTGGCCACGCGGACCGTCGAGCGCGTCAAGGGGCCGATGCGGCGGCTCGAGACCCTGGGCAGGCCGGTGGTCGCGGCGATCGGCGGGGCCGCACTGGGCGGCGGACTCGAGATCGCCCTGGCCACCCACCACCGCATCGTGGTGGACTCACCCGCCGTCCAGCTCGGGCTGCCCGAGGTCGGCCTCGGCCTGCTCCCCGGTGGCGGCGGTGTGGTCCGCACCGTGCGCATGCTCGGGGTCGCCACCGCGCTCATGGAGGTGCTGCTCGAGGGCAAGCGGCTGCGACCCGGCAAGGCCCACGAGCTGGGGCTCGTCGACGAGCTGGTCGCGGGTCCGGACGATCTGTTGCCCGCGGCCAAGGCCTGGATCGCCGCGAACGCGGAGAACCCGGAGGCGGCATCCCAGCCGTGGGACCGCAAGGGCTACCGCATGCCCGGCGGTACCCCGCAGAGCCCCGCGCTCGGCGCCACCCTCCCGGCCTTCCCCGCCATGCTGCGCAAGCAGCTCAAGGGCGCGCCGTACCCGGCCCCGGTCGCGATCATGTCCGCCGCCGTGGAGGGCGCGGGCCTGGACTTCGCCGCGGCCGAGAAGATCGAGGCCCGCTACTTCGCCGGTCTGGCCACCGGTCAGACCGCCAAGAACATGATCCGCGCGTTCTTCTTCGACCTGCAGAAGGCCAACGGGCTGGCCAAGGCCCACGGTTCGGCCGACCGCGAACCCATCGGGAAGGTCGTGGTCCTGGGCGCCGGCATGATGGGCGCGGCGATCGCCTACGTGTGCGCCAAGTCCGGCATGGAAGTTGTCCTCAAGGACATCGACCAGGCCGCCGCCGAGCGCGGGAAGGGCTACTCGGAGAAGCTGGTCGCCAAGACCGTCTCCCGGGCGGCCGAGGGAGAGGCCCGGGACAGGGCGCAGGCCAAGGGGGACGCCCTCCTCGCCCGCATCACCCCCACCATCGATCCGGCGGCGGCCGCGGGTGCACACGCCGTCATCGAGGCGGTCTTCGAGGACCCGAAGGTCAAGGAGACGGTGTTCGCGGAGATCGCGCCGCACATCGCCCCGGATGCCCTGCTGTGCTCCAACACCTCGACCCTGCCCATCACCATGCTCGCCGAGGGCGTGGACCGACCGGCCGACTTCATCGGCCTGCACTTCTTCTCGCCGGTCGACAAGATGCCGCTGGTCGAGATCATCAAGGGCGCCAAGACCTCGGAGGACGCCCTCGGGCGCGCCCTGGCCCTGGTCGCGCAGATCGGCAAGACCCCCATCGTCGTCAACGACTCCCGTGGGTTCTTCACCTCCCGCGTCATCGGCACCTTCACCAACGAGGGCATGGCGCTGCTCGCCGAGGGCGTCCCCGCGCCCACCGTCGAGCAGGCCTCCGCGCAGGCGGGCTACCCGGCGTCGGTGCTCGCGCTCATGGACGAGCTCACGCTGACCCTGCCCCGCAAGATCCGTGAGGAGACCAAGGCGGCCACCCTCGCCGAGGGCGGGGAATGGCCGGGCCACCCGGGCGACGTCGTCCTGGACCGGATGATCGAGGAGTACGACCGCAAGGGCCGCTCCACCGGCTCCGGCTTCTACGAGTACTCGGGCGGGAAGCGCGTCGGGCTGTGGCCGGGACTGGCGGAAGCCTTCGGCGGCACCACCGAGATCCCGCTGCAGGACGCGATCGACCGCATGCTCTTCGCCGAGGCGCTCGAGACCGTCAAGTGCCTCGACGAGGGCGTGCTGGAGACCACCACCGACGCCAACGTCGGCTCGATCCTCGGCATCGGGTTCCCGGGCTGGACCGGCGGCGTCGCCCGCTACATGGACCAGTACCCGGGCGGTCTGACGGGTTTCGTCGCCCGCGCCGACGAGCTGGCGGCCAGCTACGGAGAACGCTTCACCCCACCCGCCTCGCTCCGTGAGAAGGCGGCGGCCGGGGGCACCTACGAGGAGGTCCAGCCATGATCCGCACCAGGTTCACCGAGGAGTTCGGGGTACGCCACCCCATCGTGCAGGGCGGCATGATGTGGGTCGGACGGGCCGAGCTCGCCGCCGCCGTGTCGGAGGCCGGAGCCCTGGGCATCATCACCGGGCTCACCCAGCCCACCCCCGAGGACCTGGTCAAGGAGATCGCCCGCTGCCGGGAACTCACCGACCAGCCGTTCGGGGTCAACCTCACGATCCTGCCCGCCATCACCCCACCGCCGTACGCGGAGTACCGGCAGGCGATCGTCGAGTCCGGCGTGAAGATCGTCGAGACCGCCGGCTCCAACCCCAAGGACCACCTGCCGGTGTTCCACGCCGCCGGTGTCAAGGTGATCCACAAGTGCACGTCGGTGCGCCACGCGATCAAGGCCGAGAAGCTCGGCGTGGACGCCGTGTCGATCGACGGGTTCGAGTGCGCGGGCCACCCGGGGGAGGACGACGTGCCGGGACTGGTGCTCATCCCCGCCGCGGCGGCCAAGCTGTCCATCCCGATCCTGGCCTCCGGCGGCATCGCCGACGCCCGCGGCCTGGTGGCGGCGCTCGCGCTGGGGGCCGACGGGGCCAACATGGGGACGCGGTTCATGTGCACCGCCGAGTCCCCGGTCGCCGAGGCGGTCAAGCAGCAGATCGTGGACAACTCGGAGCTCGACACCAAGCTCATCTTCCGCACGCTGCACAACACCGCCCGGGTCGCCGCCAACGCGATCTCGGCGGAGGTGGTGGCCAAGGAGGCGGAGGGCTGCGAGTTCTCCGACATCCAGCACCTCGTCGCCGGAGCCAGGGGCCGCAAGGTCTTCGAGGACGGCGACCTGGATGCCGGGATCTGGTCGGCGGGTCAGTGCCAGGGACTGATCGACGACGTGCCCACCGCGGCCGAGTTGGTCGACCGCATGATGGCGGAGGCCGAGTCGATCATCTCCGACCGACTCGCCGGCATGGTCGCGGCCTCGGAGGCGGCCCGATGACCGCCACGGGCCGGGACGCGGTCAAGGTCGACCGCGACGACCTGGGTGTCGCGACGATCAGCATCAACCGGCCCGACCGGATGAACGCCCTCGACCACTCGACCGTGTGTGCACTGGTCGAGATCATCACCGAGCAGAGCCTGGACCCCGACACGAGGGTCATCGTCCTGGCCGGCGAGGGTGGCGCGTTCACCACCGGGGCGGACCTGCAGGCGATCAGGGACGGGGCCGGTTCGGACGAGGCTCCCAGCCCCGACGCCACCATGACCAGCGCCGCCGAACTGGTCCGGGCGGTGCTGACCGCCCCGGTCCCGGTGATCGCCGCGGTCAACGGGCCGGCGGCCGGGGTGGGGGTCTCGCTGGCGTTGGCCTCCGACCTGATGCTCATGGCCGACGACGCCTACCTGCTGTTCGCGTTCACCAACATCGGTCTCATGCCGGACGGTGGGGCCAGCGTGCTCCTCCCCGCGGCGGTCGGGCGGTCGGTCGCCTCCCGGATGTTGCTGCGCGGGGACGCCGTGTCGGCCGAGGAGGCCCGGGACGTGGGGTTGGCCCTCGAGGTCCTGCCGTCCGCGGATCTGCGCGCCGCAGCGGGCAAGCTGGCCCGCCGCCTGGCCCGGGGCCCGAGCCG
>JBKBUP010000072.1:0-11886 GCA_046289795.1 Dietzia sp.
GTTCGGCAAGACCGGTCCGGTGAGCGAGGACGAGCTCGAGATGCTGGAGGGGGCCATGTCGCCGGCCGGCCCCACCAGTCGTCTCTCGTGCCAGATCGAGCTCACCGACGATCTCGACGGGCTGACGGTCCGGATCCCCGAGGAACAGTGATGATCGGCGGTTCCTCGATGAACGGCGGGGCCGTGATCGTCGGTGCGGGCCAGGCCGGCCTCCAGCTCGCCGTCGATCTCCGGCAGCGGGGATACGACGGGGAGGTCACCCTGATCGGTGAGGAGGCGCACGCCCCCTATCAGCGGCCGCCGTTGAGCAAGAAGTACCTCGTCGGTGCCTTCTCGAGGGACGCACTGATGCTCCGCAAGCCGGAGTTCTACCGCACGAGGGGTATCGACCTCGTCACCGGCGCCCGGGTGACATCGGTGCTACCGGATCCCGGAGGCGGCGGCACCGTGGAACTCGGCGACGGGCGCTCGCTCGCGTATCGAGATCTCGCGTTGGCCACCGGTGCCCGGGCGCGGCGGATACCGATCCCGGGGGGAGACGCGCCGAACGTCCTCGTCATGCGGTCCATGGATGACGCCGACCAGCTCCGGGCCCGGCTCGCGGATGTGAAGCAGGTCGTCGTGATCGGAGGGGGATTCATCGGCCTCGAGAGTGCGGCGGTGATGCGTTCACTCGGCACACACGTGGTCCTGGTGGAGGCGGTCGACCGGCTCCTCGCCCGGGTGGCGGCGCCTGAACTCGGCCGGTTCTACCTCGACGCGCACACGCGTCGAGGGGTGGACGTCCGACTGGGCACCGGTGTCTCGGCGATCGAGACCGACGAGTCGGGCAACGCCCGCGCCGTCGTCCTCGCCGACGGGGAGTCGATCCCCGCGGACGTCGTGATCGTCGGAATCGGCGTGGTCAGGGATCCCCACCTCGCCGAGCAGGTCGGTGCGCGATGGGATGGCGGGATCGTCGTGGACGAGCGTGCACGGACGACTGCCCCGGGTGTGGTGGCGGCAGGGGACTGCGCGGTCTGGCGGAACCCCCTCTCGCCGTCGGATCGCCCCTCGTGCGTCGAGTCCGTCCAGAACGCCGTCGACCAGGCCAAGGTCGCCGCCGCGACGATGTGCGGGGACGAGTCCGCCGTGTACGACTCGGTGCCCTGGTTCTGGTCGGACCAGGACGACCTCAAGCTGCAGATGGCGGGGCTGTGCCAGGGCTCGGACCAGCGGGTCCTGCGGGGTGACCCGGGGAGCGAGGGATTCTCGATCCTGCATTTCAAGAACGGCCGCTTCATCGCGATCGATTCGGTCAATCGATCGGCCGACTTCATGGCTGCGAGAAAGGCGCTACCCGTCGGCGCGACCATCACGGACCTCGACGCGGCCGCCGACGTCGCGAGGCCTCTGAAGGAGCTCTTCGCCTGACGGATCGATCCGGAATCGCTCCGTCATTCACCCACCGCATCCTGCGGACAGTCCGCGGGGATGACAATCGGAAAGGACCTCGACATGGTCACCCTGGAGAACCAGCCCGTCTACCTCTTCGCCCTCTACCGCTGGTCGGGTACATCGCCGGAGGAGTTCCGCGACCACTACCTGAGCAAGCACGCCGACATCGGGAAGTCCATCCCGGGAGTCGCTTGGTGGCACACCTTCCTCAACAACAACCCGATGGTCAACTGGGGCCTGCCTGAAGGTGCACCCAAGCCCGACGCCTTCTCGATCATGGCGTTCGAGTCGGAGGAGGCCCTGAAGAAGGCGCCGGAGAGCGAGGGGTGGGCGGCCGCGAACGGCGACAACACCGGTTTCGTCCAGCACATCGAGGTCTACGAGGTGTCACGGGTTCAGCTCGTCCCCGAGTCGGGACAGCAGAGCGCGTGAAGTAGGACGCTATGCCAGCACGTGGGCCGGGCCCCGGGGGCGACCTCGGGGCCCGGCCCACGTCGTGGGGTGCGGTGCCGATGGGCATGCGGTGCCGACGGGAGGTGACTCGCCGCGGGGACGTTGTCGTGTCAGCCGGATTGCACCCGCCACCTGCGCCGGTGGTGTTGTCGGCGACAGCGCACGCCCTGACCTGGTCAGACGTCCACCTCTCCGTTGAAACGATGATTTCCTACTTTTTGCACAATATGCCTTGCGTCACAGTGTGATCGTAGTTACAGTCTCCCTAAGTGAATTCAGCTCGAAGGCGATGGAGGGGTTAGAAGTGACCGACGATCAGCGAACCAAGAACCTGGACCTGGTGCGGGCGTACACGGACGCTCTCAACAAGTGGGACATCGAGACGATGGGTGAACTGTCCACCGAGGACGTCGTCTTCGAGCTCCCGTTCCGTCCCCCGACCTTCGGCCGCGAGACGGTGGGTCGCACCGCGTACATGGAGGTCCTCGGCCAGGCCCGCGACCACATGATCGACGGGTCGGAGAACCTGCACGACCTCGAGCTCGACACCCTCGCCTCGAACCCCGACGTCGTGATCGCGACCTACAAGAGCGACATGCTCCTGCGCAGCGGCACCCGGTACGCGAACGAGTACATCTCCCGGTTCGTCTGTCGTGACGGCAAGATCGCCCGCTTCGTCGAGTACTACGACTCGATCATCCTGTTCCGCGCCCTCGGCGGGACCCTGGTGGAGGCCGGCGAGTCCGAACTCCTGCCCGAGGGTCTCAAGTCCTGAGCGACACCGCACACCCAGACTCAGCACGGCAAACCGGAGGAGAAGACCATGGGTAAGGAACTGCCCGACCCGAGCACCGTCGTCGCCGACGCCCCCCAGTGTCCGTTCGTCGACATGTGGTCGGACGAGTACAACGAGAAGAACCTCGAGACCCTCAAGCACCTGCGCGAGGAGCACGACCTCGCCTTCCACAAGCAGGGCAACACCACCGTCCCGTTGGTCACCCGCTACAACGACCTGTGGAGGATCCACCGTGACTGGAGGACGTTCCAGTCCGGCCGCGCCGCCTCGCACCTGGCCGACCGCCGGTACGACGACCCGAACGACGACCCGACCTTCATCCCGCTCGACACCGACCCGCCGGTCCACAGTGAGTGGCGCAAGATCCTCGAGCCACTCATGACCCTGGGCAAGATGGAAGCCCACGCGGAACTGATCGAGCAGATCGCCGACGATCTCCTCAAGGGTCTCGAGGGTCGCACCAGGTTCAACGTCATGGACGAGTTCGTCCGTCCGATGCAGGCGCGGGCGATCTTCGCCGTGATCCTCGGTGTCCCCGCCGACAGTGACCGGATCCTTCAGTTCTCGGCGTGGGCGCAGGATGCGCTCCTCGTCCCCGAACGCGCGGTCGAGGCCTTCGGTGAGCTCACCGGAGCGCTCAGCGAGATCCTCGATGAGCGGCGGACGAACCCGCGGGGCGACGACGACATCGTGACCGTTCTGGCCAACTGTCGGCCGGGTGGTGAGGTTCCCGACGACGGCGACCTGCTCAAGATCATGATCGCGATGACGCTGGGTGGACTGGAGTCCACGGGCACCGTTCTGAGCGGCACGATCCACCACATGGCCACCCACCCCGAGGACCTCAAGGAACTGCAGGACGACATGTCCCTGCTCGACGAGGCGATCGAGGAGGCGCTGCGACTGTTCGTCAACGTGACGCTCACCCAGCGGACCGTCACCACGGAGACGACGCTCAACGGGTACGACCTCAAGCCCGGGGACAAGATCTGGAACCTCCCGGGCTCGGCCAACCGCGACGAGTCGGTGTTCCCCGACGGGGACAGCTGGAACGTGCACCGCGAGAACAAGCGCCACGTCTCCTTCGGCGCCGGCATCCACCGCTGCCTTGGATCGAACCTGGCACGGATCTTCCTGCGAGTCGCGTTCACCGCTGTTCTCACCCGCATGCCGGGCGTGACCCTCGTCCCGGACCAGGAGATCCACACGCACTCGATGCCGACCCGTGGGCTCACCGAGTTCGAGGTCACGGTCGACGAGATCACCCCTGCTGCGTCGGCTCGCTGAGCCCCGACGCCGGACACCCGAGAGGACACATCATGAAGGTGAAGATCGACCACGAGTTCTGCGTGGGTCACGCCCGCTGTTACACGCTGGAGCCCGACTACATCGCCGAGGACGAGCGCGGCCGCGGCGTGGTGCGCGACGACGCCCCGGAAATGTCCCCCGAGACAGCACGCCGACTCGTCAGGGCGTGCCCGGAGTCAGCGATCTCGATCGTGCGCGACTGAGTCAGCTACACGACCAGGTGCCAGCTACACGACTAGGTGAGTTAGAGATGACCATGGTTCAGGATCCACTGCACTCCCAGTTCGTCGATCCGGGCGATCTCCCGGTCGGAGACGCCTCGCTCCTCGCCGTCGTCGCCGGTCGGCGTGACGTGGCGCGGGGGGTCGTCGAACTGGTCCTCGAGTCGGCCGGCGGTGGCGAGCTCCCCGCGTGGGCGCCCGGCGCCCACATCGACCTCGTCCTCGACGACGACCTCATCCGGCAGTATTCGCTGTGCGGAGACCCCGAGGATCGCCGGAGCTATCGTGTGGCCGTCCTGCTCGAACCGGAGGGTCGGGGTGGTTCGCGACGGATCCACGAAGAGTTGGCAGTCGGCTCCAGGGTCGAGGTGAAGGGGCCGCGGAACAACTTCCCGCTGCACGAGTCACCGCGATACCTGTTCATCGCCGGGGGCATCGGGGTCACCCCGATGCTGCAGATGGTGCGGGCCGCCGAGCGGGCCGGCGCGGACTGGCGTCTGGTCTACGGCGGTCGCGCCGAGGAATCCATGGCCTACCTGGACGAGCTGGGAGCCCTGGGTGACAAGGTGACCTTCTGGCCCGCAGATCGCAACGGCCTGATCGATCTCGAGACGCTCCTCGGAACGCCGGCCGAGGGGACCCTGGTCTACAGCTGCGGCCCCGAGCCACTGCTCGCGGCCGTGGAGGAACGGTGCTCGACGTGGCCCGGGGGCGCACTGAACCTGGAACGCTTCTCGGCCATCGAGGTCGACACGTCGGCCGACACCGGTTTCGACGTCGAGCTTCGCCAGACGGGTACCACCCTCCACATCGACGATGACCAGACGATCCTCGAGGTGGTGACCGAGGCCGGTGTGTACGTCTCCACGTCATGCACCGAGGGGACATGCGGCTCGTGTGAGACCACCATCCTCGAGGGCCGCGCGGAACACCGGGACGTGGTCCTGTCCCCCGAGGAGCAGGAGGAGGGGAAGACCATGATGATCTGCGTCTCCCGCGCTGCCTGCCCGAAGCTCGTGCTCGATCTGTAGGAATGCTCGCCGACGTAGCGGACCGACCACCCGACCCGACGATAATTCAGGAGGATCCATGCTCCCCAGGAGCTACAGCGAGTTCTACATCGGTGGAGAGTGGAGGCCGACCGACTCGATCGAGAAGTTCACGGTCATCTCACCGTCCACCGGCGAGGTGATCGGCGAGGTCCCCAGCGCTACCCGCGGGGACATCGACGCGGCCGTCGAGGCCGCCCGGCATGCCTTCTACGAGACGGACTGGGCGACCCGTCCCGTCGAGGAGCGCGCTTCCTTATGTGAGGCACTAGCGACCAGGTTGTACGAGTCCAAGGACGAGATGGCCGAACTGCTCGTGGACGAGCTCGGCTGCACGCGCATGCTCGCGGACGTCTACCAGGCCACGGCGCCGACCCTGCACTGGAACTACAACGCGGAACTCGGACGGAACTACCCGTTCCAGGAGATCCGGACCGCCGATCTCGGTCCACTGGCAGGCGGGTCCGCGGGCGGCATGATCATGCCTTACCAGACCCAGGCACTGGTAGTGAAGGAGCCGGTGGGCGTGGTCGCCACCATGGTCGCCTACAACTTCTCCATGCCCGGCACCTCTCAGAAGGTCGCGCCGGCGATCATCGCCGGGTGCACCGTCGTGGTCAAGGTGCCCGAGCCCAACCCGCTCGCGGTGTTCGCGCTGGCCCAGATGGTCCACGATGTGGGCTTCCCTCCCGGGGTCATCAACATCGTCGCCGCGGGGGCCGACGAGTCGGCATACCTGGTCTCGCACCCGGACGTCGACATGGTGAGCTTCACCGGGTCGACGACGGTCGGATCGCACATCGGCCGTGAGTGCGGTTCGCTCATCCGCCCCGTCGTCCTGGAACTCGGCGGGAAGTCGGCCGCGATCGTGCTCGACGACGCCGACCTGGACACCACGGTCCCCACCCTCCTGGGCGTCAGCGTGATCCCCAGCAGTGGTCAGAGCTGCGTGTGCCAGAGCCGGTTCCTCGTGTCCGAGGCTCGGCACGACGACCTGGTGGAGCGGCTGGTCACGGCGATGGCGGGCATCAAGGTCGGGGACCCCCACGACCCCGGTGTCGACATGGGCCCGGTGATCACCGAGGCTCACCGCGAACGCATCCTCGGGATGATCCGACGGGCGGTCGAACAGGGCGCCACCGTGGCGTTCGGCGGCGGCGTCCCCGAGGGGCTCGACACGGGGTGGTACGTCGAACCGACCCTCCTGACCGGGGTCACCCCGGACATGGAGATCGCGCAGGAGGAGGTCTTCGGCCCGGTCGTGGCGGTGATCGCCTACAAGGACGAGGACGACGCGGTCCGGATCGCCAACGACAGCCGCTACGGCCTCGCCGGCTCGGTCTACACCTCCGACGTGGAGCGCGGATTCGCGATCGCTCGCAAGGTACGAACGGGAACGTTCTCCGTCAACTCCTTCTCGGCCGACTTCAACTCTCCCTTCGGTGGTTTCAAGGATTCGGGGATCGGCCGTGAGCACGGCGTCGCCGGCCTCGAGGGGTACCTGATCCCCAAGTCGATCTCGGTCGACCCGTCCATGAGCATCCCGGAATCGGTGGTTCGTCAGGCGGATGTCGTCACGACGGGCGTCCAGAAGGGCGCCTGATCCGGCCTAGATCTTGCGCAGACGTAGCCGCTGGATCGAGTGGTCCGAGTTCTTGCGCAACACCAGCGTGGCGCGCGGCCGGGTGGGCAGGATGTTCTCCACCAGGTTCGGCCGGTTGATCGAGGTCCAGATCTCTCGCGCCGCCAGCCGGGCCGCCTGGTCGGACAGGTCGGCGTAGTGGGCGAAGTGGGAGTTGGGGTTGGAGAACGACGTATTGCGCAACTCCAGGAACCGCGCGACGTACCACTTCTCGATGTCCTCGATCCGTGCGTCCACGTAGAGCGAGAAGTCGAACAGATCGGAGACCATCAGGCGCGGCCCGGTCTGCAGGACGTTCAGCCCCTCGACGATCAGGATGTCGGGGCGACGGACCTCGATGAACTCGTCGGGGACGATGTCGTACTTGGTGTGCGAGTACACGGGCGCGCGGACGACAGGGGCCCCGGACTTGACCTCGGTGACGAACCGCAGCAGCGCGCGCCGGTCGTAGGACTCGGGGTAGCCCTTGCGGTGCATGAGCTGGCGTCGCTGGAGCTCGCGGTTGGGGTAGAGGAACCCGTCGGTGGTGATCAGGTCCACCCGGGGGTGGGAGTCCCAGCGGGTCAGCAGTGCGCGCAGTACACGGGCGGAGGTGGACTTTCCCACCGCCACCGAGCCGGCCACCCCGATCACGAACGGCATGGGGGCGTCCACGGTCTCGCCGAGGAACAGATTGGTGGACTGGAACAGACGCTGGCGGGCCGATACCTGCAGGTGGATGAGTCGACTGAGCGGCAGGTAGATCTCCGCGATCTCGTCCAGGTCCAGGTGTTCGCCCAGACCTCGCAGGCCCTCGAGGTCCTGTTCGGTGAGCACCATCGGCATGGCTCGCCGCAGCCGCCGCCAGCTCCGGCGGTCGAACTCCACGTACGGCGTGTAGTCGCCGGCATGTCTGCTCACGATTGCTGATTGTGTCAGGTGCCCACGGGGGAGAGGCCTCCAGGTGCCCTGGCACTAGACTGGACGAGACGAGACGGGCGTGTCCGACACGATCCGTCCGAAGTGAACGCCCACGCGCGAGGAGCTGCAGCGATGACCGACCCGAACACCGACGTGTTCTCCGCCTCCCTGTCCGAGTTGGACCCGGAGGTCGCCGAGGCGATGGCCGGCGAGTTGGCGCGTCAGCGCGACACGCTGGAGATGATCGCGTCCGAGAACTTCGTCCCGCGCTCGGTGTTGCAGGCACAGGGCTCCGTGCTCACCAACAAGTACGCCGAGGGCTACCCGGGGCGGCGCTACTACGGCGGTTGCGAGCACGTCGACGTGGTGGAGAACCTGGCACGGGACCGCGCCAAAGAGGTGTTCGGCGCCAAGTACGCCAACGTCCAGCCGCACGCCGGCGCCCAGGCCAACGCCGCGGTCCTCATGGCCCTGGCTGACCCGGGTTCCAAGATCATGGGCCTGTCGCTGGCCCACGGCGGTCACCTCACCCACGGGATGAAGCTCAACTTCTCGGGCAAGCTCTACGAGGTCGCCGCCTACGAAGTCGACCCGGAGACCATGCAGGTCAACATGGACACCGTCCGCGAGATGGCGTTGGCGGAGAAGCCCGACGTGATCATCGCCGGCTGGTCGGCGTACCCGCGGACGCTGGACTTCGCGGCCTTCCGCTCCATCGCCGACGAGGTGGGGGCCAAGCTCTGGGTGGACATGGCGCACTTCGCCGGCCTGGTGGCCGCCGGCCTGCACCCGAGCCCGGTGCCTCACGCAGACGTAGTCTCCACCACGGTCCACAAGACCCTGGGCGGGCCGCGTTCCGGCATGATCCTCACCAACGACCTCGAGCTGTTCAAGAAGCTCAATTCAGCGGTGTTCCCCGGTCAGCAGGGTGGGCCGCTCATGCACGCGATCGCCGCCAAGGCCACGGCCATGAAGATCGCCGGAACCGAGCAGTTCCGCGAGCGTCAGCAGCGCACGATCGAGGGCGCCAAGATCCTCGCCGAGCGCCTCACCGACCAGGACTGCAAGGACGCGGGGGTCTCGGTGCTCACCGGGGGGACCGACGTCCACCTGGTGCTGGTGGACCTGCGCGAGTCCGAGCTCGACGGCCAGCAGGCCGAGGACCTCCTCCACGAGGTCGGGATCACCGTCAACCGCAACGCCGTGCCGTTCGACCCGCGGCCCCCGATGGTCACCTCGGGCCTGCGGATCGGCACTCCGGCACTAGCCACCCGTGGCTTCGGGGCCGAGGAGTTCCGCGAGGTCGCCGACATCATCGGAGCGGCCCTGGCGGCCGGTAAGGGTGCCGACGTCGCCGCCCTGCGCGAGCGCGTCTCCGCGCTGGCCGCGGCCAAGCCCCTGTACGAGGGCCTCGAGGACTGGCGCATCCTCGGCTGAGTGAGCGCTCGCGCTGGACAACCTGGCCCGAACAGCGCGGCCTGAACACGACGATCCCCCCGCAGTACGCACTGCGGGGGTTTGTCGTATCAGTCGAGACCGGGGGAGGCAAGGGTGGGAGAAGCCAAGCCGAGCTCGGGGTCGAACGCCACCTGGTAGCCGGTGATCATCCCGTCGTCGTCGATCCTGGCGGACGCCAGGAAATGACCGGTGATCTTCACCCCGTCCTCGACCACGGCGCCGTAGACGAACTCGAGTTCACCGGTGCGGGCGGCGTGCGTGGGGACATGGCGTCGGTCCACGGGCCCCCGCCCCTCGAGATAGCGGCGGACTCCCTCGCGGTCGGTACCGCGAACGGCGGAGCCTGGCAAGAGGATCGCAAAGGAGACATCCGGGGTCAGGAGCGCCAGTCCGGCGTCGAGGTCGCCCGAGTCGACCCTGGCGTAATAGGTGACGAGAGTGGAGTCAGGCAGTTCGGAGTCGAGGGCCATCATGAATCGAACTTAGTTTTGGGTCGGTGGTGAACTCAAGTCCTTGCGTGATCCGCCTTACTGTGTTGTCATAGTCTGAATTGAACTCAACTCAAGTTCAGTGTGGAGGAGAGGACTTCTCGTGGCCCAGCAGACACGAACGGCGCGACCCGAGGCCGACCCGTCGATCATCCTGCCCACCCCTGAGCGTGACGAGCTGCGCGCCGTGGTCGCCCAGTTCGTGGCCCGGTACGGGGATCACGAGGCGATCCGCGAGTCCGTCGACTCCGACCGCGGGTACTCGGACGCGCGGTGGCGCAAGCTCAACGACGAGTTGCAGGTCGCCGCGCTCGCAGTGCCCGAGGAACTCGGTGGCCACGGATTCGGCTTCGCCGACCTGGGCGTGGTCCTCGAGGAGACCGGTGCGGCGCTACTGCCGGAGCCGATCCTCGCCAGTGCCGTGGTGGCCGGACAGTCGCTCGTCCGGGCGGACGACGCGGATTCCGTGGCCGAGCTCCTCGGAGAGGTCATGGAGGGGAGCCGGACGATCGGGGTGTCTCTCGATGGCGAGGTCACTCTGGCGACGGGCGGAGCCGGACAAGTCGTCAACGGGACCGTCGAAGGCGTTCTCTGGGGGCAGACGGTCGACTCCCTCGTCGTTGTCGCGTCCTCCGGCGTGCAGCGGGTGCTCGTGATCGTGGACCTCGCCGGCGCGGTACGGCAGGCGAGGGAGGTCGTCGATCTCACCCGGCGCCGCGCCGACCTCCGGCTCGAGGCCGCGCCCGCGAGAGTGCTGGTCGGGGACGGTCGGATCCGGGATGTGCTGCGCGAACTGCACCTGATCACCGGAGCCGCGCTCGCCGCCGAGCACGCGGGAATCGCTGCGCGGCTGCTGGACGACACGGTCGCCTACGTCAACCAGCGCCATCAGTTCGGCCGCTCGATCGGGTCGTTCCAGGCCATCAAACACCGCTTGGCCGACATGCTGGTCGACCGCGAGCGGGCCCGATCCGCCGCGATGTACGCCCTCGCCGTACTCGACCAGAAGAACGGGACCGACGTCGACCTGGCCGTGGCGGTCGCGTCGTCAGTCTGTGCGGATGCCGTCACGAGAAGCGCCTATGAGGCGATCCAGTTGCACGGCGGGATCGGCTTCACCTGGGAGCACTCCGCCCACTTCTACCTTCGTCGCGCCCTCGGGGACGAGGGCGCCTTCGGGGGCGGGCGGGAGGCTCGACGGTCGATCGCTGATCTCGTCGGAGTCTGAAGGTGGACGAGTCGGTCGACTCGGCTGCGGTCGTTCCCGGGCCGCTCGGCGGACACGAACTGATCACCACCACCCGTGCCGTACGTCGGCGACTCGACCTCGAGCGAGAGGTGGATCCCCGGTTGCTGGAGGAGTGCGTGGCCGACTCGCTCCAGGCGCCTCAGGGCTCCAACCTCTTGCGCACCGAATTCCTCGTGGTGTGTGACCCGGACCGCATCGACCGACTCGGACGGATCTACCGTGGGGAGTTCGACTCCTTCTACCGCGCCAGCGAAGTCGGACTGTTCAACCGTGTGGACTCCGATCCCCGGCACGCAGCACAGAGCCGACGGACCCGGGACTCGGCCGAACACCTCGCCGCCGTCATGTCCCGGGTGCCGGTGCTCGTCATCCCGTGTCTGACCCCCCGTCTGGACGAGGGCGATGTTCTCGCCGCCAAGCACCGGCTCGCGACCGTGTACCCGACCGTGTGGAACTTCATGCTCGCCGCCCGGTTGCGTGGACTGGGCACCTGCTGGACCGGGATGACCCTCGGCCGCGAGGACGAGGTCGCCGAGATCGTGGGAATCGATCCGACCCGGGTGGAGCAGGTCTGCATGATCCCGGTCGCCCACTACGCCGGCACCGCTTTCCGCTCCGCGTGGCGGCCACCGGCGGAGGAGTTCATCCACTGGGACTCGTGGTGAGTACGGGGGCGGGCGCGGATCGATCCCGGGTGATCTCGCTCCGGCGAGAGCGGGCGTTCCGGGCACTGCTGTCGGTCCAGCTCGCCAACGCGGTGGCCGTGTGGATCCACGTCGTCTCGGTCCAATGGGTGCTCACCGAACGCGGCGAATCCGCGTCGGTGATCTCGCTCGCGCCCGCGGCCATGGCGGTGCCTTTCCTGGTGCTCTCGCTGCCCGTCGG
>JBKBUP010000073.1:0-11688 GCA_046289795.1 Dietzia sp.
CGGCCGTCGTGAGTCTGCCGGTCGCGGTGGCGCTTGTGGGAAAATCGGGTATTCAGAAGATGCTGGCGGCGAGAGTGAGTCCGACGGCGACTGCTGCGACGACGAGTACTCCCGTGCCCAGAGCGTTGAGTAGGGCCTTGCGGTAGTCCCCGCCCTGGGCCAGGCGCACGGTTTCCACCATGGCGGTGGAGAAGGTGGTGTAGCCGGCGCAGAAGCCGATGGTGGCTGCCTCCAGCCCTCGGCCGCCGACGGCCCCGGCGATAGCCGCCCCGGTGAGGAAGCCCATCAGCAGTGATCCGGTGATGTTGATGGTGACGGTACCGATGGGAAAGACGCTGGACCAGCGGGTTCTGATCAGGCCGTCTACCACGAATCGGGTTGCGGCTCCGACCCCGCCGAAGAGGGCGATGAGTGCGATGATCACTGGCGGTCCTTCCCGGGCCAGGTGGGGTCGGGCACGACACGCTGGTCGGGATCAATGGGCAGACGACGGGTGCGCCATTGATGGTGTCGGCTGGCCAAGACGACACCGATCAGGCAGGTGAGGAAACCGCCGATGAGCGAGATCGCGAAGTAGCCGATCGCCTGGCCGCCCTCGCCGGAGGTGAGCAGCTTCTCCACCTCGAGAGCGAAGGTGGAGAAGGTGGTGAATCCGCCCAGGGCGCCGGTGCCGAGCCCTAGTCGGATCATCCGCCGCGGAGAGGTCTCGTCGCCGGCCCGGACGAGGGTCTCCAGGAGCAGTCCGAGCAGGAACGCTCCGACGAGGTTCTCCGTCAGGGTCGCTATCGGCCAGCCGTGATGGGCGGGCATCGTCGTGGTCATCGCCCATCGGGCCAGGGTGCCGGCGGCTCCGCCGAGAGCGACGAGGGCGATCATCCCGGGGTGCAGGTGGAGTGAGCGGCTCATGGGCGCTCCCCGCTGTGCCCATCGTCAGGACGGGGAATCAGGATGACGGGTCGGTGCTGATGGTGGGCTAGGCGCACAGCGACGGACCCGTCGATCTTCTCCGCGGCCCAGTGCCCGAACCCGGGTTCGCGAGTGCCGATGGCGATCGCGACGGCGTCGAGTTCTTCGGCGGTCTCATGCAGCGCGCGTGCCGGGGCCTCGTTGGTGTAGTGGAACCGCCACGGTACGGGGCTGGTCGCGAGAGCCTTCTCGAGCTGGGCGAAGAGGACCTCTTCTCCGGTGGGGCGGTTCGGGTCGTCCACGCCGTCGGGATCCATGGGGACGGTGTCGACGGACCCGTCTGGGTTGCGGCTGACGATGATGTGTCCCGGGTCGGTCCACACGCACACCAGGCAGGTGCGCATCCGGTCGGCAAGTGCGGCGGCAGCTCGAACGACTTGCGGGTCCTGGCCGGGTATCGCACCGAAGACGAGGTACGAGCCGGTGGGTTCTCCGTGCCAGGGGCGATCCGGGCCGGAGCTCACTGCTCGGCCCCTGTCAGCCCGTACGGCAGGTCGGGGTGAGTGGCAGCGATCTGGAGGAGACGGTTGTACTTGGCGACGCGTTCGCCGCGAGCCGGGGCGCCGGACTTGAGCTGTCCGCACCCTGTCGCAACCGTCAGATCGGCGATGAAACTGTCCTCGGTCTCTCCGGAGCGGTGAGACACCATCTGGGTGTAGTCGCCGTCCCGGCAGATCCGCATCGCTTCCAACGTCTCCGAGACGGTGCCGATCTGGTTGAGCTTGATCAGCGCCGAGTTGCCCACTCCGCGACTGATCGCTTCGGTGATGATCGCCGGGTTGGTCACGAAGATGTCGTCGCCCATCAGCTGAACCCGCTCTCCGAGTCGCTCGGTCAGGACTGCCCAGCCGTCCCAGTCGCTTTCAGCGAGACCGTCCTCGATCGACCACACCGGAAAATCGGTGACGATCTGCGCGTAACGTTCGACCATCTCAGTGCTGGACAGTCTCTCCCCAGCCACCCGGTAGGTGCCGTCCCGGTAGAACTCGCTTGCCGCCGGGTCCAGGGCGATGGCGACCCCGTCGCGACCCGGGGTGTAGCCGGCGGCCTCGATGGCGCGTACCACCAAGGTCAGCACGTCCTCCGGTCGGTCGATCTGTGGGGCGAACCCGCCCTCGTCGCCCAGGCCGGTGGCGTGCCCGGCTTCCGCGAGCAGTCCGCGCAGCGCGGCATAGACCCCCGCACCGGCCCGGACCGCCTCCGGGAAGGACGGGGCGCCGATCGGGGCGATCATGAACTCCTGGAAGTCCAGGCTGTTGGCAGCGTGCGCACCGCCGTTGAGGACGTTGAAATGCGGCACCGGAAGCCGCGGCGACACTCCGGCCGGTTGCAGCGAGGCGAACAACTCCCCGGGGCCGGCCACTGCCCGGGCCGCCGCCATCGACACCCCGACGATCGCATTGGCCCCAAGTCGAGCCTTGTTGTCCGTGCCGTCGGCGGTGCTCATCGCCGCATCCAGCTCTGCTAGAGAGGACCACGTCCTCGAGCAGGCCAGCTCCCGCAACTCTCCGCCGACGTGGCCTACCGCCCGCCGGACCCCTCTGCCTCCGAAGCGCTCCGGGTCACCGTCGCGCAGCTCGACCGCTTCCCGTGATCCGGTGGAGGCTCCTGAAGGAACGCCAGCCCAGCCTGTGGCTCCCGAGCCGAGTTGCACGTCCACGCGCAGGGTCGGGTTGCCCCGAGAATCCAGGATCTCGAGTGCCTGGAGATTCTTGATGGTGAAATCAACGTTCATCGTTGCCGCCTTCTATCCATGGCCGCCCAGTGGCGACCAGTGCGGAGAGGCCCGGCCGAGATGACCGGAGTGGGGGCTGTCGAGGAAATCACGGCAGCAACCAGCCTCATGAATGAAACCAGGGACCGTTGACGGCATCAATGCCGTAGTTGAAGGCGAGCCCCACCGCCGTGATGACCACAAGCATATCCCCTCTGCCCCGCGGCGCCAGCCCCACGCGAGACCCGGCGGCATTGAGCTCCCCCGGAGTCTGCGCATGACGGCCGATCGCACTGCACGACTCCCAGCCGGTCAGACCTCAGACCACGATGAACCGCCTCAGGTATCCCGCACTGGGCTTGTGGCCGGGCGCGTGGTGGGCCACCGTGGGGTGAGTACGTCGCGAGGTGAGAGAAACGCCGTGCCGATCGCTGTGCAGGCCGCGCCGTGTGATGTCCGAGAGGGGTGCGTAGCACATGGGTCATCGGATGTTCGTCGCGGTCCTGCCGCCGGACGAGGTTCGCGAGGAGCTCGAGCGGTTCCTCGAGCCGCGCCCGGGACTGGCGTGGACCGATGCGTCGCAGTGGCACCTCACCCTCACCTTCTGCCCGGAAGTCGACGAGTGGCGGATCGACGACCTCGCAGACAGGCTCGGCGCGGTCGCCCGCAGGCACGAGCCGTTCCGGATGCGGTTGGCCGGCGCGGGGGCGTTCCCCTCGGTCGAGCGGGCCAAGGTGTTGTGGGCGGGTGTCGAGCAGTCGCCGGTCTCGCCACTCCACGCACTGGCCGCCGGGGCCCGATCGGCCGCCAACGCCGCCGGCTGCGTTCCCGACGGAGCACGGTTCCGCCCCCACCTGACGCTCGCCCGGCTCGGTGGCCGCGACGACGCGACGGCATGGCTGCGGGTCCTCGACACCTTCGCCAGCACCACCTGGACGGTCTCCGAGATCGCGCTCGTCGACTCGTTCCTGGGCGAGGGCCCGCGCGGGCGGGCCCGGCACGAGGTGGTGGACCGGCTACCGCTGGGGAAGTCGCAACAGCGCTGGTGGGCGCAATCCCCGGGGTGAGCGGGGCCTCGTGACCTCGGGGGTCACAGTCCCGCGCACTGCCCTTCGCGCTCGCCGCCGACCTGGTTGCCGCCACCGGTCGGGGACTCGGCGTTGTCCTCGCATTCGAGGTCACCGCCGATGGTGTTGCCCTCGAAGCGCTGGGGGCCGGAGTTCTCCTCCGATTCCAGGTCGCCGCCGATCCGGACGTTCTCGACCGTCGCCTCGCCACCCCTCTGCAACTCGATCGACCCCGACACCTCGCCACCGTTGACCAGGACGAAGGCGTGGCCCTCGGCCTCGATGTCCTCGGTGACCCGGACGTTTCGGGCCTCGAGTCGGCCGCCGCCGTAGACGTCGATGTCGCCGGTGACGGTCAGGTCGGACAGCACACACGTCTGCCCGTCGCGGACCTGGACGTCTCCGGAGACGTCCTGGCCCGAGAGTTCGGTCGCGCAGTTCGAGCGGTCGAAGGCGTCGCGCTCGTTCTGCCGTTCGTCAGCCTGCTGCTCGGTGGTCTCGGCGGGGGCGGTCACGGTCGCGGTGACCGTCTGCTCGGCGGCGGCCTGCTCGTCATCTGAGCCGGTCGCGCAGCCGGCGGCCGTGAGCAGCGCCACCACCGGGACGGCGAGCAGCGCGCGGCGGGAGGCGGTTCGGGGAGACGGGACGGACATCGCGGTTCACCTCTGAGTTCGAAGGGGGATCGGGGCCATCTGCTCCCACCGTAGGCGTGGGTCGCGAGATGTACAGGAAACGGAGCAGAAGACCTCGACTCCCGCCCGGCACGTGGCTGCCATATGCAGGCGCGGGAGCGGCTGCCGGGGGCCGCGAGGGCCGGCGACTACCGTGGACGCCGTGGAACTCCTCGGAACGGTCGATCCGGCACACCCCCTCGTCGTCGTCGCCCTGGAACAGGAGGCCCGTCACTTCGTCACGGACTTCCCCGTCCTGGTCACGGGCGTCGGCAAGGTGCGGGCCGCCGTGGCGGTCGCGCACGCGCTCGGTGGCGGGATCCGGCCGCGAGAACTCGTCAACGTGGGCACCGCCGGCGGATTGCACCCGGGGATGGAGGGCACGCACGAGATCGTGACGGTGTTCCAGCACGACTACGACGATCCGGCTCTCCATGCCGTGACCGGCCGCCACGACGGGCCGCCGCTCACCCTCTCGGCCGCTCTCGCGGTCACCCCGGAGCCGGCCCACGCGTTGCCGTCCGCCCCCGGCGGGAGCGCCGCGCCGGTGCTCGCGTCCGGCGACCGCTTCGTGGCCGGCGGGCCGCTGCGCGATCACCTCGCGTCGATCGCGGACCTGGTGGACATGGAGGGGTACGCGGTCGCCGCGGCCGGGGCGATGTTGGGTGTGCCCACCCGCCTGGTCAAGTTCGTCTCGGATCCCGCCGACGACTCCGCGGGGGCCACGTGGGTCGAGAGCGTGGACGCGTGTGCCCGGGTGCTGGCCGAGTGGGTGGGTACCCGGCTGACGTGAGCGATCGAACGCTTGTGCTATCCGGCCCCCTTGGGTATTATCGAAAGTAAGTTCGATGACGGGGGAGGTGGGATCGTGGTGACGACGAGTGCGCTGTTCGCCGTACCCGAGCCCCTCGGCATGGTCGACTCGGAGGCCGTCAGCGAGGCGGCCCGTGCCGCGACGCTGGCGCAGAACCGGGCCGGGGCCACGCGGCTGGCAGCGGCACATGTCCTGGTCGAACAGTTCGCTCGGTCCGAACGGGCACAGGTCGACGAGGAGGCCGCCGGTTCGCGCCGGCCTGCGTACGCCCGGTTGGATCCGCAGGCGCGGGCCCGCGATCACCTCGTGGCGGCGTGTCAGCTCACGTGTTGGCATGCTGCGCGGTTGGTGACGGCCGGGACGCAGATCCACCGGCGACTGCCTCGTCTGCGGTCCACCGTCGACCGCGGGCTGATGCCGGAACAATTGGCGATCGACATCGCGTGCCGCCTGGCCGAGGTGCCCGACGCGATCGTGTCGGACGTGGAGGACGAGGTGGTCGCGCGTGTCACGGACGACCTCGACGGTGGCGACCGGCCGAGCCGCATCGCGGTGGACTCCGTGATCGATGATGCCGTGGAGAGACACGACCCGGCTGCCGCGGAGGATGCCGCCGCCGCTGCGGCCGCTACCCGCTCGGTCCGATTCCGCGGCGCCCGTAACGGCATGGCCACGATGTGGGCCAGGCTCACCGCTGCCGATGCCGAACTCCTTCGGCGTCGCATCGACACCGACGCGTCGACTGCCTCGGCGGACGGGCTGGATCGTCCCATGGACCAGCTCCGCGCCGACGCCCTCGCCGCTCTCGCCGTCTACCCGCCTGATTCCGGCCCGTCCGCGACCGGCCCCGACTCCGCCGCTGCCCCCGCGCCCGAGCACGGCGGCATCGAGCACGACGGCATCGAACTCGGCGACGTCAGGGTCGGGGCGGACCTGCCCCGGCCCACTCTGGGCAATGCCGCGCGGGCCGGTCAGCCGATCCGCATCAGCGTGATCGCCTCCGCGGCCCGGGGCCTGCCCAACCGTGTCGAGTTCGTCCACGGCACGTACAGCAGCTTCGAGTGGCTCTGCACGGAACTGCTCGAGGGCGACGATGCGAGCGTGCGGTTCGAGCTCATCGACCCTGCCCCGGGCGTGCTCGACTCCCCGGAACACGCCCTGCGCTACGTGATCACTCCGGCGATGGCCGAGCGCATCCGTATGCGCGACGGGACCTGCCGGCACCCGGGGTGCTCGGTTCCCGCCAAGGACTGCGACGTGGACCATGTGATCGCGTTCAACAAGAAGGACCCTGAACTCGGCGGGCCGACCACCGAGTGGAACCTCGTCTGCCTGTGTCGGAAACACCACCGGGAGAAGACGTTCGGGACCAACGCCTACCGGTCCGGGCCGTTGGGTGATCTCGTCATCATCACCGACACCGGACACGAACACCGCACCAGACCCAAGGGGCCCCTGGCCCGTGCTCGTGACGCCATCCGGGAACGCGAGTGGAACGCCTACGCGGATCGCACCATTGCCGACGACGGCACACTCGTCAACCCGCCGGGTCACAACAGGCACGGATCCAGCAGACGGCCAGCCTGACCGACTCAGCAGTCGCCGACGCCCACCCATTCGGAGACCCCGTCGGTGAAGCGCTGCCGCTTCCAGATGGGCACTCCCTGCTTGAGGCGTTCGATCAGCTCCGAGCATGCGGCGAACGCCTCGGCCCGGTGCGGCGCCACGGCCACCACCACCACCGCGACCTCGCCCACCGGCAGCACACCCACCCGGTGGACAGCGCCCACGCGGACGGAGCGCCGCGGGTCGAGCGGCCCGCCATTCTCGAGGTCGGGCGAGGTGAGCTCGGTCGCGACCTCCTCGCAGAGCCGCTCCAGGACGTCCCGGGCAGTTGGGTGGGCCGAGTATTCGATGTCGAACACGTCGCGATCGTTGTCGTGGTCACGCACCACCCCGGAGAACGTGACCATCGCCCCGTCTGCGGTGCTCCAGACAGCTTTCTCGAGCTCACGGGGGTCGATCGCGGCATCGGTGATCTGCACGAGTGGACTGCGGACGGTCATTGTCGTTTCCTCCTCGCGGTGCGGTCCCGGGCGCTCGGCGTGGGCAGTTAGTGGCCACCGCCGTGGGCGTGGACGGCGAGCAGGTGTTCCAGCAGTTCGTCGAGCACCGCCAGACCGTCGCGTACCCCGCCCGTGGAGCCCGGGAGGTTCGCCACCAGCGTACGTCCGGCGAAGCCCGCCAGGCCGCGGCTCATGGCGGCGGTGGGGGTCGAGGCCAGTCCGCGGGCGCGCATCGCCTCGGCGACGCCGGGCAGTTCGAGTTCCAGGTGCGGCGCGGTGGCCTCGGGGGTGCGGTCGTCGGGGGCGACGCCGGTGCCTCCGGTGGTCAGCAGGACGGCCGGGCTGCGGCGGACCTGCTCGGTGACGGCCCCGGCGACATCCGCGTCGGGCACCACGTGGACCTCGACGGGGGCGAAGCCGCGCTCGAGGAGCCAGCCCTCGATCGCGGGGCCGGTGGTGTCCTCGCGTCGGCCGTGGGCGGCGGCGGTGGAGGAGACGACGACGACGGCGCTGCGTCCCGAATCCACCGCGGGCCGCCCGGTGTCCGCGCTGGCGGACTCGTCGGGGGACTCCCGGGTCCAGTCGCCCCGCTTCCCGCCGGTCTTGGCGGCCAGGCGGACCCCGTCCATCGTGGCCAGGGGATCGACGGCCTTGACCATGTCGTGGAGCGTCAGCCCGGCCACCGAGACGGCGGTGAGCGCCTCCATCTCCACGCCGGTGCGGCCGGTCGTCCTGGCGGTGGCCGACACCCGGATCTCGCCGGCCGGCGCGTCGAGGTCGAAGCTCACCTTGACCGAGTTCAGCGGGATCTGGTGGCACAGCGGGATCAGCTCGGAGGTCTTCTTGGCGGCGCCGATCCCGGCCAGCCGGGCGGTGGCCAGCACGTCGGCCTTGCCCAGATCGTCGCCCGCGACCATGTCCACGACCTCGGGGCGGGTACGGAAGACACCCTCGGCGGTGGCGGTGCGGGTGGTGACGGCCTTGTCGCCCACGTCGACCATCCGGACCCGACCCTCCGGGTCGAGGTGGGTGAGGCCGAGGTGGGTGAGCTGCGGCCCTGGAGTGGAGCCGTGTCCGGCCTGCGCGTCAGTCATGCCTCTCACGCTAGTCGGCCGGGGCCGGTGATCCCCGGGGGTCCGGCGCGGGCAGGGGTGAAGCGGGCAGGGGTCGACCGGGTCAGGGTTTAATCGCGGTCATGGCGCTCCTCTTCGAACCGATCCGCATCAGAGACCTCGAGATCCGCAACCGCGCCTGGCTGTCGCCGATGTGCCAGTACTCCTGCGACGCCGGCGACGGTGTCCCCACGCCGTGGCACCTGGTGCACCTCGGCGCGCGGGCGCAGGGCGGGTTCGGGCTGATCCTCGCCGAGGCGTCCGCGGTGGTGCCGGAGGGCCGAATCAGCACCCAGGACGCCGGGTTGTGGAACGACACGCAGCGGGACGCGTGGGCCCCCATCGTGGACTTCGTGCACTCGCAGGGCTCGGCGATCGGAATCCAGCTGGCCCACGCGGGCCGCAAGGCGTCGACGTACAGGGCGTTCCCCGGTGAACCCACCGGGTCGCTGCCGGTGGAAGAGGGCGGGTGGAACACGGTCGCTCCCTCGGCGATCCCGTTCGGTGACATGGCGACCCCGGAGGCGCTGGATCTCGAGGGGATCCGCAGCGTGGTGGCCGCGTTCGTCGATGCCGCCCGCCGCGCCGACCAGGCCGGATTCGACGTGGTCGAGATCCACGCGGCCCACGGTTACCTCATCCACGAGTTCCTCTCGCCACTGTCCAACGAGCGGACGGACGAGTACGGCGGCTCGCGGGACAACCGCTCGTGGCTCCTCCTGGAGATCTGCGATGCGGTCCGTCAGGTCTGGCCCGAGGGCAAGCCTCTGTTCGTCCGCATCTCGGCGACGGATTGGGTGGACGGCGGCTGGACCCCGGGGGATTCGCGCTGGCTGGCGGGCCGGCTCGCGGAGCACGGCGTCGACCTGGTCGATGTCTCGTCAGCCGCCAACACTCCCGCGATCCCCCCGGTGCCGCTCGAGCAGGGCTACCAGGTGCCGCTGGCCGACGAGGTCCGGGCGTCCGGAGCGGTGCTGGCCGGCGCGGTGGGGCTCATCAGTGACCCGGAGTACGCCGAGCAGCTGCTTGTCGACGAGCGCGCCGACGTGGTCTTCCTGGGCCGCGTCGGACTGCGCGAGCCCGCCTGGCCCCAGCGCGCTGCCGCCGAGCTCGGCCTGGACTGGCGCGAGGCGCCGTACCCGCCGCAGTACACCCGCGGGAAGTGGGCGTGACTACAGGTCCAGTTCGATGTCCGAGCTGGCCATGCTGGTGCACACGGTGATCCGCTCGAGGACCGGGCCGTCGGCCTCCGACCGGGTGGTGCCGCTGAGCTTGGGGGTCACGCACGCCTTGCACAGTCCGCGTTCGCATCCGGTCGGCACCGCGATGCCGGCCCGGCCCGCCGCCTCGAGCAGGGTCGTGGCCCCGTCGATCTCGACCGAGGACCCGGTGCGGCGGAAGCTCACTGTGTAGCGGCGGCCGTCGTCGGCCGGTCGCTCGAGCTCAGGAGCGGTGAACGACTCGGCGTGGAAGCGCTCGGCCGGCTGTCCGAGGTCGCTCAGCCAGCCGCGGGCCAGGTCGATCACGGCGGCCGGGGCGCACACGTAGGTCTCGCGGTCGGCGGCGTCCGGGACCAGCCGTCCCAGGAGCTCGGGGCCGAGCCGGCCGGTGGTCAGGCCCTCGCGCCCGGACGGGGCATCGGTGAACAGGTGCAACGTGATGCCCGAGTCGCGGGCCAGCTCGCGGAGTTCTGACTCGTAGATCACGGAACGCTCGTCGCGGTTGAAGTAGAGCAGGGTGGCGTCGGCGTTGGCGCGGGTGCCGGCGCCGCCCTCGCGGGCGATGCGGCGCAGCAGGCTGATGATCGGTGTGATGCCCACCCCGCCGGCGATGTGCAAGGACGGGGTGCCCGGGGAGTCCATGGCGAAGTCGCCCGACGAGTGGGGCACGCCGACCAGCGTGACGTGGTGCCCTGCCCGCAGCGTGTCGTTCAGCCGGTTGGAGACGCGACCTCCCTCAACGCGCTTGACGCAGATCTCCAGGGCGTCTGACGCGTCCGACCGCGAGTCGGTGCTGTCGCGGACGAGGCTGTACTGGCGGACCAGCTCGTCGTCGTCGACCCCCACACGCACGGACACGTACGCCCCCGCGTCCCACTCCACGTCCTCCCAGCCGCGCGGTCTGGCCAGGCGCACCGAGAGCGCGTCCCCACCGGCGACGGGCGTCGCGGACAGGACCCTGACCGGCACGTTGTAGAACTGTGGCTTGTCCAGGTACGGCGACTCGGGCAGGGGGCGATAGGTCAGCCCCGAGACCACGCGGCGCCCGAGCGAGACGGGGTCCCGCAGCAACTCGGCCGGCCGCCCGAACTCCCGCTCGCCGAAGGGCACGGACAGGCCCGTGAGCGTCTTGGCGATGAGCGGCACGGTCTCGAGCAGCGGGGTCTCGTGGTACGGGAGCCCGTACTCGGCGGCGATCGCCCGCACCTCCGGTGCGACCTTCCGCTGCATCGACGGCGGCAGGTCCGGGAACAGGTGGTGCTCGACGTGGGTGTCCAGACCGCCGTAGAAGATCCGCAGGTCGGGGCGGTTCTCGAACGGGACCTCCTCCTCCAGGATCCGGGTCAGCGCCGCGTCCATCTGCGGGCTCGGCAGGAAGTTGCGGGTCGCCCGGATCTGCCGCTCGTAGTACTGGTCGGCGGTCTCGTCGGGGCCGGGGTCGGTGAACAACTCAAGCTCACCGGCGTGGTGTTCGATGAGCACCAGGAACAGCACGGACATGTAGCCGGTGACGCCGCCGAGGTAGTTGGCCACCAGCGTCGGCAGCGGCTTCCAACCGGAGCGGAACGGCTCGTCCACGAACCGGCGCCGCGCGTCCCGCCCCGCGATCCTGGCGGGCGCGCGCAGGGTGTACGAACTGAAGAACCGGCGACCCTCGACCTTGCGCGCGATGTTGGCCAGGAAGAACGGCGCGGCGACCGGGGCCATGGCGGCGAGCGCGGAGATGAACGCGACCTGGCCGAGGTGGTGGCCGTACCAGTCCTGGCCGGCGCTGCCGCGGAAGACGCTGTAGCCGAGGTCGTGGTCCTTGCCGACGATGTTGGTGTTGGGGTGGTGGCCCGCGTGGTGCATCGTCTTCCAGTGATCGACGTCGACGTTGAAGTCCCAGTCGTACCGGTCGGAGTGGTACTCGCCGTTGCCCGGCAGGTGGTCGTAGCTGCCGTGGACGATGTTGTGGCCCAGCTCGGAGAACTGCATGAGCCGGTACATCATCTCCAGCGCGGTGGCCCTGCGGATCGCGCGCGGGCCACCGTCGCGCAGCAGCTCCCGGCGGCGGGC
>JBKBUP010000074.1:0-11580 GCA_046289795.1 Dietzia sp.
ATCTGCCTCTGCCGCCGACACCACCGAGAGAAAACCTTCGGACACTGCGCCTACCAACCCGGACCCCTCGGCGAACTGACCATCATCACCGAAACCGGACACGAACACCGCACCACCCCCACCGGCCCCCTGGCCCAGGCCCGCAACCACATCCTCGACCACCGATGGCGACACCACCTCGACCGCCTCATCACCCCCGACGGCCACCTCACCAACCCACCAGGAACCGAACGCCCCCGCCCCGCCTGACCACACCTGCTCGGGTTCAGCGCTGCCAAGTGGTGGATCGTCTGGCGACCTCGTGAACCGCGTCGATCTCGCGCAGTCCCAGTCGCTGCGGCTGCGACTGGAGGAATCCCCTGATACCCCGCCGCGGAACCACCGCCACGGCGCCGTCTGCGGGTTGGCTCTTCACGGTGAATCCCCGTCGAGCTCCAACCACCGCGATCATCCCGGTGACCGGAACCGGAAAGCCGACGTGCTCGCCGAGCAGGCGGGACGCACGCCTCGCCTCGTGCCGGCTGTTGCGGATGTACGGCACCCGGCTGCCGTTGACCATGAAGGTGTCGCCGCCCACCCAGATGGCCGCCTTGGGGTGATGCTTGGAGTTCACGGTGAAGACGCCGCCGGGGCCGATCACCACGTGGTCGATGTCGGCACCACGCTCCCCCACGCGCACAGCGTGCAAGATCCTCCACTGCAGCCCCAGCGTTGCCATCTGCTCGGCGACCGCCTGCTCGCCGTCCGCGCCGATGCGCCAGGCGCGCTCGTCGGTCTTCGCGTCGACCAACCGGGCGAACAGGTGCCGCACCATCCCCTGCGCTTCCCGCTCGGCGATCGCGCGCTCGCGTGCGGCCGCCCCCGCACGGGTATCGGCGAGGTCGTGCCACCTCGGCCCGGCCACTGCTGTAGTCGGTACCTGCGAGAGTGCGGTGGTTGGCGCAGTCGTCGGAATTTGCGCAGGACCAGTCGACGCAGGACCTGTCGACGCCGAGACCGGAGCTGGCGGCGAGGTCGAGGGCGGCGGCGACGGCGACGGCGACGGCGAGGCCACACTGGCCCGCCCCGGGTGCCGCCTCGGCTCCTGCAGCGATTCCTGCTGCCGTCGGGCGTCCAGATGGTCCTCGATCGCCTTGTGCAGCAGCGGCAGGTTGGTGAGGTCATCGGAGTGGAAGCGGCCGGTCGCCAGGTCGAGATAACCCAGGTCGGTTCCTCCAGGGGTCGCGGCATAGAGCCGGTTGTGGCCGAATCGGGCCCATCTACGGACGATCCACTCGGTCACGGCGCCTCCTGTAAGCAGTCGCCGAATACTCACATCCCGACGCCAGGTCGCGTCGGGAAATTCGCGATCCGTTCGGCGACCCGCGTGATGCGGAATACTCGCCGGACCGCTTTTGTTTGACGTGTCAGCAAGATAGGATGGAATCAACCAACAGACTGAAAGGCTCGCCATCATGCAGTTCGGGATCTTCTCCATCGCCGACATCACGCCCGACCCCCACACCGGGCGGGTATCCACCGAACACGAGCGCCTCGAGGCGGTGGTCGGCTACGCCGTTCAGGCCGAGCAGGTGGGCCTGGACGTCTTCGCTCTGGGCGAGCACCACAATCCGCCCTTCGTCACGTCCTCCCCCACCACCACCCTCGGCTATATCGCCGGCAGGACCTCGGACATCATCCTGTCCACCGCCACAACGCTCATCACCACCAACGACCCGGTGAAGATCGCCGAGGACTACGCAATGCTCCAGCACCTGGCCGGGGGCCGGGTCGACCTGACCATGGGGCGCGGCAACACCGGCCCGGTGTACCCGTGGTTCGGCCAGGACATCCGACAGGGTCTGCCGTTGGCGATCGAGAACTACGAACTGCTGCACCGCCTGTGGCATGAGGACGTGGTGGAGTGGGAGGGCAAGTTCCGCACCGCCCTGCAGCAGTTCACCTCCACCCCGCGCCCGCTCGACGGCGTCGCGCCCTTCGTCTGGCACGGTTCGATCCGTTCGCCGCAGATCGCCGAGCAGGCCGCCTACTACGGTGACGGGTTCTTCCACAACAACATCTTCTGGCCGATCAGCCACACCAAGCAGATGGTCGAGCTGTACCGCCGGCGCTACGAGCACTACGGCCACGGTTCCGCGGATCAGGCGATCGTGGGTCTGGGCGGCCAGTTCTTCGCGCGCTCCAACAGCCAGGACGCGGTTGACGAATTCCGCCCGTATTTCGACAACGCTCCGGTCTACGGCAACGGCCCGTCGCTCGAGGACTTCACCGCACAGACCCCGCTGACCGTGGGTTCGCCGCAGCAGGTCATCGACCGCTACCTGACCATGCGCGAGCACGTGGGCGATTACCAGCGCCAGCTGTTCCTCATCGACCACGCGGGCCTGCCCCGCAAGACGGTGCTCGAACAGATCGAGATCCTCGGCACGGAGATCGTCCCGGTCCTGCGCCGCGAGCTCGACGCGCTGCGACCGGCGCACGTGCCGGACGGACCCACCCACGCCGCTCGTGTGGCAGCGCGTGACGCGGCTCTGGCCGCCGAGGGCGGGCCCGCGTATTCCGACGCCTATCGGTTCGGCACCGGCGACAACTGGACCGGCCTGACCGTCGAGGGCGGGCAACGCGCGCAGGAGCAGTCGCTGGCCCGCGCCCGCCGCACCGAGTCCCGGCTCGCGCAGGCACCGGCAGGAAAGGGGAACAAGTGACCTCCACCCACGCACCCGACGCCCGGCCGTTGCGGTTGGTGGTGATCTCGGCGGGCACCTCGGTGCCGTCGAGCACCAGGATGTTGGCCGACCGGCTCACCTCGGCGACCCGTGAGGCCCTCGCGCGCCACGGACAGGACGTCGACGTGACGGTACTCGAGGTACGGGGACTCGCCCACGAGGTCGTCGACGCCACCTTCACCCGGTTCCCCGGGGACAAACTGCGCGCCGCACTCGAGGAGATCGCCCGCGCGGACGGGGTGATCGCGGTGACGCCCACCTACAACCAGTCGTTCTCGGGCCTGTTCAAGTCGTTCTTCGACGTGATCGACCCGGGCACGCTGACCGGCGTCCCGGTGGCGCTGGGGGCGACCGGCGGGACCGTCCGGCACTCGCTGTCGATCGACTTCGCGCTGCGCCCGATGTTCGCCTACCTCAAAGCCGACGTGGTGCCCACCTCTGTGTTCGCGGCCTCCGAGGACTTCGGGGCCGTCACCACCGACGGCGACGGCGACTCGCTGGCCTCGCGCGCCGACCGCGTGGGCACGGAGTTGGCGGACTTCATGCTGCGGTTCGCCGGGGTGGTCGCCGGCGCGGTGGCGCCGACCCGGGCCGACGAGGGCCGGGGTCGTAGTACCGACGACGACGAGTTCGGCGACTTCGTCCCGATGAGCGACCTGCTCGGTGGGACGCCCTAGCCCCTCGCCATCTGCGGCAGCGCCCTGATCGGGTCCTCCGGACCGATGTCGAAGGTGCATTCTGTCGGCCTGGGATCCGGGACGAACGCCCAGAGCATGGCTCCCGCGGCGCCCATCGCCTCGTAGTCGTCGATGCGCTCACCGATGAGGACCGCGCGATCCTCGAGCGACAGGCAGGACCCCGCCGCTATGCCGAGCTCGGTGACCACGAGCGGCTTGTCGGTCTGCGCGAGGCGCAGTGGCAGGAACCCGGCGTTGTCGTAGTCGTGGTACTGGAGCACGTCCACGTACGGGGAGTCCGCGATGAGCTTGTAGCCGTCGGCGACGAGACCGCACTGGTCCCCTCCCAGGAGTCCGGCGGTGATGAGTCGGCCGGGGTCTCGTTGCCGGATCAGCTGCCCGACCTCGTCGGTCCACCCTCGGAGCACCTCCGCCGAGTCAGCGGGGCAGGTCCGGTACTGCCAATGGCAGTCGGCGGTCCCGCAGACCGCGGTCTCGGGTTCACCGATGGGTTCCCACGCCGCGATGGCAGGCGAACCCGCCCACCGTTCGACCGCGGTGGTGACCCAGTCCCGGTAGCTCAACGGCATCGCGGTCGGCTGCTCCCAGCCGTCCAGGTACCACTCGCGGTCCTTGTACTGTTCGTCCTCGCAGGCCCCGTCCTGACCCACCAGAACCGGGATGACCATCTGCTCGTGGAGCTCTGCCGCAGCGAAGACCGCGTCGATCGGGGCGAAGTCCAGCGTTCCGGTGAACTTGTTGACGGCGAGCTGCTGAAAGACGTTGAACCTCGTGACGGCACCGTCGGGAAGTGAAGCGAAGTACTCGTCGAGGTCCACCATGGCCCCGCACCCGGCGTTGACGCTCCAGTCCGTGGCCAGCTGGTACGCGTTGAGGCCGGTCGGCCACCATGGCTGGCCGTCGAACTGCAGTTCACCCCCGGAGACGGTCGCCCGGTGCGGCTGGCCCTGCGAACGCGATTCCGGCAGGGGGGCGCAGGCCATCGTCATGACGAGCACGAGTAGTCCGACGAGCGGAGCGGTCTTCATGGGGTGACAATAGTGGAATACACCACCGACTTAAGTGAAGTGAATTTAATTAAAAACCCGCCACAACCGCCAGGTCGGCCGGTCGTGACCGGAGTTGACCACCTCGAACTCCAGTGCACCGAGCTCGGCACCGTTCTCGTAGATCGTCGGGTACCGCAGATTGAGTGCGTCGGAGGTGCCGCGCCCCTCGTTGGGCACGGTCAGCATGTACCGGACGCCGTTGCCGGCGGGGTCGTTGAGGATCTCCACGAAGTCCCGGTCCGACGGAATGACGAACTGCCGTGGGTTCGAGGTGGAGGCGGTGATCGGGAACCCCTGCATGGTGTCCATGATCACGGCACCCTCGGGCAATCCCAACGAATCCAGATAGTCGGCGATCCGACGCTCGGTGCTGAAGGAGGCGATGATGGCCTCCTGCTCGAGTCGCACCTCCGCGGGCCGATCGCCGAGGTGGGGAAACACCACCGCGTGCAGGGCGTGCTGTTCCTGGGAGAGCGCCGGCGAGAGCATCGCGGCGCCACTGACCGGCAACCCCACCACCAGGGCCAGCAGCGCCGCCGCCGGGATGAGCGAACCGCGGCCGAGGGTGTCGACGCGCTCCGGTGACGGGCGCGGGCCGATCCGTCGCGATCTCATCCGGCCCAACCGCGGCACGAGGAACACACTCAACAACACGGCGAGCGGGATGGCACTGATGTAGAACCGCAGGAACGGGAAGGTCATCCCCCGCAGATAGGTGAGTGCCGAGAACGCGAGCACCGCGACGAGGACGAGCGCGACCAGCGGCTCTGGATCGCGGCGGCGCACGGCCAGCACGACACACGCGACCGCGAGAAGCCCGAGCGCGGGGGCGAGCGCGAGCGTCTCCGCCGTGGAGAACGCGATCGCGGCCGCTCCCCCGGTCGAACCGCCCCCGGATTGCTCGAGGATCGCCGCGTTCCCGTACCGGGAGGAGAACTGTGCCAGCGCGCTCCCGGTCACCAACCAACTGGTCGCCGCCCAGACGAGAAATGCCAGCGCGGTGGGCGCCGCCACCACGATGGCGTCGAGGATCGCCTCCTCTCGTCGTCGGCCGCGCCGAAACGACACCGCGGCGACCAGCAGCGTCGCCGCGGCTGAGGCCGCCAGCGCGTCGTACCGCGCGAGGTAGGCCATCCCGAGCGCGAATCCGGCGACCATGAGGTCGTGGACGTCGTCGGTGCTGATCCACCGGACGAGTCGCCGCACCGCCCACACCACGAAGAAGACGAAGAGCGCCTCGCTCATCCCGTTCGCGCCGTAGTAGACGATCATCGGGTGGAGTCCGAACACCAGCGTGACCCCCCAGGTGAACCACGCGGGGCACACCCGCTCACGGGCGGCCTCGTGCACCTGCACCACGGCCCCGGCCATCGCCGGAGCACTCACCGCCACGGCGGTCAGCCCCCACGCGGTGAGGGCGGGGAACCATGACGACAACCAGACGGACGGGAGCTGTGCGAGGGCGGTGAGCGGGGTGAAGATGAAGCCGATGGCGGCCAGGTGCGGGTCCCGTGACAGCAGCGCCGCGCGGGTGTCGGCGACGCGACTCAGGGCGTCTCCCTGCAGGTAGCCCACACCGACGGCCAAGTACACCCCCACGGCCAGATACAGGACGGTGAAGGCGACGAACAGCGCCGTGGGCCGCGACCTCACGACGCCAGCCCGTGCACTGTCTTCTCCCAGTAGGACGGGTTGGCGAAGAGCTGGTAGGTGCCCTTGATCGCGGCGATCGACATGAGCACCCAGTACAGCGGGACACTCAGACACGCCCACCACAACCCCGCGTTCCCCGTCTCGCGGCAGGCCACCACGTTCGAGTAAATGATGCTCGCGTTGCCGAGTACCAGGCAGACCAGCGCCGGAAAGTACACGTAGGCGGGGAAGACCTCTTCGATCACGGCGGGCTGTCCGAGGATCCAGGACAGCGTGACCAGCCAGAACACCATGTTCAGGCAGGCGATCACGGGGGTTCCGGCCAGCAGGGTGGTGAACCGGAACATGCTCACCGTCCCCAGGGTCCGCCAGAGCAGCACGGGACGACGCATGTGCACCAGCCAGGTCTGGAGGTAGCCCTTGTACCAGCGGGAGCGCTGGCGAATCCAGTTGATTGCGTCCGGGTTGGCCTCCTCGAGCGTGGTCGAATCGAGCACGGCGGTCCGATGACCCCGGGCGGCGATCCGCACACCCAGGTCCGCGTCCTCGGTGACGTTGTACGGATCCCACGCCCCGATCTCGGTGAGCACGTCCGCCTTGATGTGGTTCGACGTGCCCCCGAGCGGGATCGGGGAACTGGACTTCATCAGCCCGGGAAGGAGGAAGTTGAACCACAGTGCGTAGTCCGCCGTGAACCAGGCGGTGAGCAGGTTCTGCGAACCATTGTGGAAGGCGAGTTTGGCCTGCACGCAGACGACGTCGTCGTCGAGGTCGGAGAACGCCACGGCCACCCGACGGAGTTGCAACGGGTCGGGGCGGTCCTCGGCGTCGAAGATCGTGATGATCTCCCCGGTGGCGTAGTGCAGTGCGTAGTTGCACGCCTTGGGCTTGGTCCGGGGGTCGGCCGGGGGGATCCGCAGGATCTGACACACCTGGCCCAGCCCGGCCGCCTCGGCAGCGTCGATCGTGACGTCGTCGTCGGCCTCGAGCAGAAGCAGTACCTCGAGCTTGTCGGCCGGATAGTCGATCGAGCTCACCGCGTCGATGAGGTCGGCGATGACCTCCGGCTCGTTGTAGGCCGGCACGAGGACCGTGTACGTGGGCAGGTCCTCCTCCGGCACGGCACGCGCCTGGTCGTCGTCCACGTGCAGGATGGAATCCCTGGCCAGCCCTCGGCTGAGCAGCAGCATCCGGTCGGCGAGGGTGATGAGGTAGACCGCCGTGCTGACAGCGGTCAGGGCGATGAGCGTGGGTGTGGTGGCGAAGACCAGAGCGAGGACGACGATCGCCACGCCGGTCAGTCCCACCCACTTCTGCCACGGTACGAACGCCACGGCCGCCGAGGAGAGCGGTTGGCGCTCGCGCAGCCCGTGTACGGCATCGTGCAGCGCCGCCTCGCTTCGTGCCTGTTCGGCTTCGCTTTGCACGTCGGCGGACGGCTGGTCAGCAGACGGCTGGTCGACGGTCACGGGGTCGTCCACTGCGCCTCCACGAGCTCGGTACCCAATTCGGTGAGCATCTCCAGGTCCTTGACCTGCGGATCAGTGTCGGTCACCGCCGCCGAACCACGGAGCAACAGCGACACCAGTCGCGAGATCGTGGACCGGGTGCCCGGGACGGTCTCGGGGAACTCGGCGTCGTACTCGTGGTTGTCCACGGTGAGGACGGTGACGCGCTGGACCCGGTCATCGGAGCGCTGCCAGACGAACGACAGCAGGCTCCAGGTGAGCAGGTTCGAGTCGTCGATGACCGTGCGATAGCGCGCGGTGACCGAGTGGCCCAGGTCGACAGGCGTCGGCGGGCTGACCCGGGCGGAGCTGAGGTCGTAGGACATCTCCAGGGGGAACACCTCGAGGACCCCCGCGTTCGGGACGGTGAGGGTCTGCACCGCGGCGACCCGCGGCCGGAGCAGAGGATCCCAGTCCGCCCGGGGGGTGCTTGACCGGATCATCTGCCGGTTCAGCGTCGCTGTCGGCCCGAACATCTGCTCCGCCCAGTCGTAGTCGATGGAGACCAGCTCGCGCCACTCCGGCGGAACCACCTGCCCCGTTCCCGATGTCGATGACGGCCCCTCGGCCACCCTCTCGCCGAGGCTCTGCGGCAACGGCGCCAGCCCGAGGAGCACTCCCACCACGATGATCAGCGGCGCACTGCGCCACGCCTCGCGCGGGGACACCACCAACTCCTTGCGCGGCGGGCCCCCCGGACGCTCGCGGCCCTCGGTCGGGCCCCCCGGACGCTGGCGGCCCCCGGCCCCGGACCCAGCCCCACGGACGAGACGACGGATCGTCCCCGGTCCCAGGATCATCACCGGACCCACGAGTACCACCAGCGCCATGACCGCCACCTGCGCTCCCTGGCCGCCGCCCAGGGCGAACACCAGGAGTCGGAGCGCGCCCGGCATGGCGACGGCGAGCAGGAGCCAGGCCGGCCAGTACCGGAACGAGCGGCGTAGTCCGAAGAAGAACACGGATCCACCGAGAAGGAACAACCAGGCGGCGACGAAGTCGAGATGCAGCAGGACGTAGGTGGTCGTGTACCGGGGCAGGACGAGCCACTGGATCATGAGGGCGATCGCCAGGATGATCGTGCCGGCGATCTTGTCGCTCTGCCGGTCGTGGATCGGCAGTTCCGGTCGCCTCAAGAGATGAAACGCCACCGCGGTGACCACGGCGCCGACGGGGGCGGCGAGCAGCACCTCACTTCCGGCCCCGGCCACCACCTCCTCCGCGATCCGCATCCACGATCGATGGAACCCGGCGCCGGCGAGCACCACGAGCAGGGCCCACCTCGCGATGTGATCAGCACGTACACCAGTCACCCGGTGCCGGAGGGCCCGTCCGGGGTGCGGGTCCGCCGCCTCGGGGGTGGTCGCGGTGGCCGGGGCGGCGATCACTGCCCCGGGGTCGCCCGGCGTCGCCGGACCACGAGCCACAGGAGTGCCGCGAGGGCGAGGCCCGCGGCCGTGACCACGGAGCCGATGATGAGCGCCGTTCTGACGGCGTCGGGTGAGGTGGGTTCGGCGGGCTCGCTCGAGATCGCTTCCGACGTGGACAACTCGACCGGTTCACGATCGGGAGCGGTGAACAGCACGTTGCCGCTGAGCATCGACCAGCGACCCGGTTCGGCGTCCAGCCACTGCAGGGTGCGGTCCAGCTCGCCCGAGCCGGACGTGGTCGAGGCCACCAACAGCGCCCGCCCGTTGTCCTCGACGACCTGCATCGACGCGAAATCCACGTCCTCGTAGAACCTCAGGGTCGCCGGTTCACCGTCTTCCGCGCCGACCACCTCGAGGGTGCGTCCGCCGGTCAGTGTGAGGGGCAGATCGATATCCGCGGGAGCGGCATCAGATGTCACCAGCAGTCCGGGTACCTCCCCGTCCAGGAGGGTCTCCGTGTCCACCCACTCGGGCAGGAGCGGGGTGGCGGACAGCGCCTGAAACTCGGCGAGGATCGTCACCGCTCGCGCGGTGTCCTCCAGGGAACCGCTCGCGGTGGCCACCTGCAACTGCGGCATGAGCGCCTGCGGGAGGGAACCGAAGCCCGCCGGGGCGGGGGACGTCGGCTCGCCGAGCCGCACACGGGACGACCCGTCGATGAGCATCGTCAACGGCTGGAGCACCCCGCACGCGGCGCCCGCTCCGGCAGTCTGCAGCGAGATGGTGATGTCGGTGTATCGGCCCAACACTCCCTCGGGGATCTCCACGGTGCGGTCGATGACGCCGGACTGATCAGCGGTCCAGGAATCGAGCACGGTCTGCCCCGCGGACACCACGATGAGCCCACTGCGGTCCGAGGGCGGCGGCGAGTACGACCCGACCAGTTCGATCGACACGTCTCCTGTCACCGTGGCCAGGCTCGTCTGGTCGAGTCCGAAACCCGCCACGACCGACCCGACGGACCGGGCGGAACGCGAGCCGATCCCGAGCTCGTTCAACGTGCCCTCGTTGACCAGCGCGCGCGGCGCCGGGAGCGGCGAGTCCAGGGTCGCCGAATCAGACACGGCCAGGGTCCACAGGTCGCTGGTCACCGAGCGCATCTGACGACCCAGGGAGGCGGGGTTCCCGAGAACACGCACGGTGGGCACCGCGTCATCGGTCAGTTCGATCCGGGACTCCTCGGCCTCCCGGATCTCGGCCCGCCGGGTGAACGGCGAGGCGGAGGGCTCCCTGGGGCCCGATACCGGGAGGACCTCGACCTCCAGGCCACCTCGACCGAACCGCGAGGCCGCCAGGACGGCGAGCTGTGCGGCGGCCTGGGATTCCGCGATGCTGGGCTCGTCGGGCAGATAGATCTCCAGTCGCTCCAGCACCGGGGGGACGAAGTCGGCCAGGACACCGGGGGCCTCGGGCACTCCGTCGAACTCCACCTCGGAGTCGCGCAGGGCCAGGGATCTCTCGGTCCAGTCCGGGCAGGCCTCACCCCGGGAGTGCAGGACGGTCCGCAGGGTGAGGTCCAGAACGCCGCTACGGACCCGCCCGCGCTCGAGCGGGATGGTCACCCGGACGGAGTCCTCCCCACCGAAGAGCTCGATCCGGTCGAGGAGCAGGTCGCCGGACCACGCCTCGAGGTGGCCGCGTTCGAGATCCACGGGGATCTGGACGGTGGTCGACAGGGCCCGGGGGGTCAGCCCGTCCGGGACGGGGATGGGGACCGCGACCTCGGCGCTGCGGTCACGGAACTCCAGCACGTCCGCGACCCCGAGGGTCGTGCCGTCCACGACGGTCTGGGCAGCGACCGGGGCGGGGAACGCCAGCGCGGCGGCCACGAAGAGTGATGCGGGGACGCGAAAAGTCCGGAGCGAGAACACGTCCGGTAACACTACCCCGTCTGACCTCGGACGACCGGCGATCCGGTCGGGGGCACCCAGCGGCGTCTATCGGGGGTCGGCGATGGCGCCCGGTGTCCCGTCCTCGACGCCGGCACGGTCCGTGCCCTCGTCGGCCAGTTGGTCCGGCTCGGGGTGGTCCGTGTCGAAGGTCTCGGGCAGGTTCTTGATGTGTTTGTTCATGTTGCGGATCAGCATCACCGTGGCGATCAGCAGCAGCAGGACCACCGGGATCCCGATCGGCGAGGCCTTGCCGAACTCCGGGCCCATCGGGTGGTCGTTGTACCCGGGTGTGCCCGGCGACTGGTTCTGCGCGAAGACCATTACCGCCTGGTGCGCCAGGATCTGGACGTCCGGTCCCAGGGTGTTCATCTCGGGTCCTCACTCGTGCTCGGTCCGACCGGGAGCGCGACGTACGGGTCGACGCCCTCGAAGAGGTCTGACTCGTATTCTCCCTCAGCACGCTCGGGTACGGCCACCCGGCTTGCCGCGAGCTCGAACTCCTCGGTCGGCCACACCCGCTGCTGCATCTCCACCGGGGCGGCGAAGAACCAGCCGTTGGGGTCGATCTGCGTGGCGTGGGCCAACAGAGCCGAGTTGCGTTGCTCGAAGTATCCCGCACACTCC
>JBKBUP010000075.1:0-11456 GCA_046289795.1 Dietzia sp.
TGATCACGTCGGCGGGGTGTTCGGTCCCCCCGGCGTCGACGAGGCCGTCCGGGGTCACCGAGGTCGCGGCACCGGACACCAGGGTGACGTCCCGCCGGCAGAGCGCCGGAAGCCACTGGCTGGTCAGCAGCACCCGCTTACACCCGATCGAGAAATCCGGGGTCAGCGCCTTCCGCATCCGCCGGTCCCGCACCTTGAGGACCAGGTAGAACCGCGCGAACCACTCGAAGAAGCGGAGGAGGAACCGGGCCCGGGTGAACGCCAGGACGTAGAGCTCACGGCCCGCGTAGACCCGACCACGGACGATCCGTTGCAGGAACGGGAACCGCCGATACAACCCGCGGCGACGCTCCGAGATGGAACGGTCGAACCGTGGCAGTATCCAGCCGGGCGTCCGCTGGAAGACGGTGACGTGGTCGGCGATCCCGGCGATCTCCGGCACGAACTGCACGGCCGAGGCGCCCGTCCCCACCACCGCGACCTTCCTGCCGGCGAGGGGGATGTCGTGGCGCCAGCGCGAGGAGTGGAACACCTCGCCGTCGAAGCCCTCCAGGCCCGGGAGTCCGGGCACCGAGGGCGCGGAGAGCGCGCCCGTCGCGACGATGAGACGGCGGGCGCGCACCCGCCCACGGCTGGTGTCGACGATCCATCGGGCGGTGTCGCCGTCCCACCGCGCGCCGGTGACCTCGCACGAGGTGACGAGCCGATCTCGGAGGCCGATCCTGTCCGCGACCCCTACGAGGTAGGCCTGGATCTCGCCCTGTCGGCCGAACGAGTGCGACCAACCGGGGTGCGCGTGACGGGACAGCGAGTACAGGGCGGTGGGCACGTCGCACGCGCAACCCGGGTAGGTGTTGTCGCGCCAGGTCCCACCGACCTCGTCGGCGGCCTCGAGCACGAGGAGTTCGCCGCCCCGCCCCTCCCGCAGGAGGCGATCGGCCATCGAGATCCCACCGAAACCTGCTCCGACGACGAGGATGTCGATGTGGTCTACAGGTCCGCGGGGAGTATCGATCATGGTTGACATTATGACTCGATATGTCCACGTTCCCGGGCCACATCGGGACAATCGTTCAACTCGGATCGTCAGGGCGCCCGATCCGGCCCCGGCGGCGGTGGCGTCAGCTGCCGCTCGGCAGTGTCAGCACCTCGTAGCCGTCCTCGGTGACCAGGACGGTGTGCTCGAACTGCGCGGTCCACGCCTTGTCGGCCGTCGTAACCGTCCAGTCGTCGTCCCAGACGTCGAACCCGGGGCCGCCCAGGGAGATCATCGGTTCCACCGTCAGCGTCATCCCGGGCTCCAGGACCTCGGTACGGGACGGCTCGTCGTAGTGGAGTACCACCAGGCCGTTGTGGAAGGTCGGCCCCACGCCGTGCCCGGTGAACTCCCGGACCACCGTGTAGTCGAACCGCCGCGCGTAGGACTCGATGACGCGCCCGATCACGTTGACCTCGCGCCCGGGACGGATCGCCTTGATCCCGCGGTTCATGGCCTCACGCGTCCGATCGACCAGGACCCTGTTCTCCTCGGCGACCTCGCCCGCCAGGAAGGTGGCGTTGGTGTCGCCGTGGACTCCGTCGATAAAGGCGGTGACGTCGATGTTGACGATGTCCCCGTCCCGGATCACGGTCGTGTCGGGAATGCCGTGGCAGATCACCTCGTTGAGGGACACGCAACTGGACTTGGGGAACGCCTTGTACCCCAACGTCGACGGGTAGGCACCGTGGTCACACATGTACTCGTGGGCGATCCGGTCGATCTCGTCGGTCGTGACCCCGGGTGCCACGGCCCGCCCCGCCACCACGAGCGCGTCGGCCGCTATCGTGCACGCCCTGCGCATCGCCCCGATCACCTCGGGGGTCTGCACCCACGGCTCACCGTTGGCCTCGTCGACCCGGTCACGCCAGACGTACTCCGGCCGCGGGATCGACTCGGGAACGGTCCGGATCGGGGTGGGCTCACCGGGGACGAGGGGCTGACGGGTCGAGGTGGTCATGACTCAAGGATAGGTGCGTTCGGGAGCGGGCTGCCGACCCGGTCCCGGCGCCGGACCCCCGGGCCGGGGCCGGGAGCTCACATCAGAACAGTCGCGTAGTCGACCACGTCGATCATCCCCACCCGCCGGTAGGCCGAGCGGGCGGCGGTGTTGGATCCGTTGACCACCAGCGACGGGGTCAGCCGTCCGGCCTGGAGAGCCGCGCACACCGCGGCGATACCGCCGGTCCCGAGTCCCGCCCCCCTCCGTCCGGGGCGAACCCAGACTCCCTGCAGCTGCGCGGACCAGGGAGAGATGGCGGCGACGTCGGCCTTGAAGAACACCTCGCCGTCGTCGACCCCGATCCAGGTCCTCCCCCGCGCCAGGGAGCGCGCGACGCGGCGACGGAACGGGATCCCCGAACCCACGGCGAACGGGTCGGACCCCAACTCCTCGCGGTACATGGCCGCCGCGGCGGCGAGCACCTGCTCGAACTCGACGAGGGTCGCGGCCCGGATCCCGCCGAGCACGAGGGACTGGTCCACAGGCCGCTGCAGCGACATGACGAACTGCGAATCGCGGTATTCCCGGGGTGGGTCCCAGCAACTACCGAGGGAGTCCCACAGCGCGGAGACCTGGTCCCTGCGCCCGTGTACGGACATGGGCCCGAACCCCAGGCCCGCGACCGCCAGTCCGAGCGCGTGGTGGTCGTGCGCGTCACCACGCAGCGGCAGGACCGAGCTCCCCACGAACACCAGTGACCGCTCGGGGCCACCCAGGGTAAGGAACCGCCCCTCCGGCCCGGGGACAGCACCGGACGCGGCGAACTTCTCCGCCGCGGGACACGACACCAGGGGGTCGGATGCGAGGACCCCGAGCAGCGCGCGGGCCTCCCCGGGGCCCACCCCGCGGCAATCGCCGGTCCCTGCCTCCGGCGCAGCCGTATCGGTCATCGGCCTATCGCGTGACCTTGACCTGGGGGCCCTGCCCCTCGGCGGCCTCGCCGACCGGCTCGCCCATCTCCTCGGCTATCCGCATGGCCTCCTCGATGAGGGTCTCGACGATCATCGACTCCGGCACGGTCTTGATGACCTCGCCCTTGACGAAGATCTGGCCCTTTCCGTTGCCCGACGCGACGCCCAGGTCGGCCTCGCGCGCCTCACCGGGCCCGTTGACGACACACCCCATCACGGCCACCCGAAGGGGGACGGTCAGCCCCTCGAGGCCCGCGGTGACCTCCTCGGCGAGCTTGTAGACGTCCACCTGCGCCCGTCCACACGACGGGCACGAGACGATCTCCAACTTGCGGGGGCGCAGGTTGAGCGACTGCAGGATCTGCGACCCGACCTTGATCTCCTCGACCGGCGGCGCGGAGAGCGAGACCCGGATGGTGTCGCCGATCCCCTCGGACAGCAGGGCCCCGAACGCGACCGCGGACTTGATGGTGCCCTGGAACGCCGGCCCGGCCTCGGTGACCCCGAGGTGGAGCGGGTAGTCGCTCTTCGACGCGAGCTGACGGTAGGCCTCCACCATGATCACCGGGTCGTTGTGCTTGACCGAGATCTTGATGTCACCGAAGCCGTGGTCCTCGAACAACGAGGCCTCCCACAGCGCCGATTCCACGAGCGCCTCCGGGGTGGCCTTGCCGTACTTGGCGAGCAGGCGCGGATCCAGGGACCCCGCGTTGACGCCGATCCTGATGGGGATGCCCGCGGCTCCGGCCGCCTTGGCGACCTCCTCGACCCGACCGTCGAACTCCTTGATGTTGCCGGGGTTGACGCGCACCGCCGCGCAACCGGCGTCGATCGCCGCGAAGATGTACTTCGGCTGGAAGTGGATGTCCGCGATGACGGGGATCGGCGACTTGCGCGCGATGGTCGAGAGCGCGTCGGCGTCCTCCTGCCGGGGACACGCCACGCGGACGATGTCGCAGCCCGCCGCCGTCAGCTCGGCGATCTGTTGGAGCGTGGCGTTGACGTCGTGGGTCTTGGTGGTGGTCATGGACTGGACCGACACCGGATGGTCGCTGCCCACACCGACCTGGCCCACGAACAGCTGCCGCGTCTTCCGGCGCGGCGCGAGGACCGGCGGCGGACCGTCCGGCATGCCCAGTCCGATGGGGATGGAGGAGGAGTCGTTCACAACAGCGCCTTCCGTAGGGGTCGCCAGCCGGGTGCTCGCGGGTCCCGCCCACCAGTATCCGCGTTCCGGGGCGCGGGGGCGAGATGGGGAGTCCGCACCCTCATCCTGTCAGCAGTATGGGGTTGACGAAGTCCGCCGTGATGACGATGGCGGACACACCCATCAGCAGGACGAACACCGCGATGGTGACCGGCGCGAGCTTCTCGTAGTCGGCCGGCCCGCCCGGCGCCAGGCCACGGAGCCGTCGCAGCGCGTCCCGGATCTTCTCGTAGAACACCACTGCGATGTGGCCGCCGTCGAACGGGGTGAGCGGGACCAGGTTGAACGCACCGAGGAACAGGTTCAGCCCGGCGAGGAAGAGCAGGAACAACCACCAGGCACCCTGCTCGGCGGCCTGGCCGCCGATATGGCTCGCGCCCACCACCGAGACGGGCGAGTCGTCGGCCCGTTCGGCCCCGAAGATCGACGCCGCCACGGCGGGGATCTTGGACGGGAACGAGATGAGGCCCTCGACCGTGGCCTCGATCATCTCCCCGGTGAACACGAAGGTCGCCGGGACCGCACCGAGGGCGTCGTAGGTGTTGACCGTCTGGTAGGCGGGGTCGTCGAGGATCTCCTGCGGGATGCCGTCGCCGGACAACTGCACCCCGAGCGCCCCCCGCGCCTGGCCGTCTACGGAGGACGAGGTGAGGCTCGCCGTCGTCGTCACGGTCTCCCCCGCCCGGTCCAGCGTGACCGGCACGGTCTCGCCGGGACGCGCGGAGACCACCTCGGACAGGTCGGCCCAGCTACCCACCGGCAGCCCGTCCACGGAGGTGATCCGGTCGCCGGCCAGGATCCCGGCCTCACCCGCCGGACCGACGCCGACTCCGCACTGCTCCGCGCCGGCACAGGTGTCCCCCACCACTGCCGCGACCCTGTCGGTGGGGATCGGTTGGACATCACGGTTGACCAGGCCCCAGCCCAGGGCGACCGTGTAGAAGAGCGCGATCGCCAGGACGATGTTCATGAAGGGCCCGGCCAGCAGGACCGCCACCCGCTTCCACCACGCCTGTCGCCACATGGCCCTGGGTTCGTCCTCCGGGGCCAGCTCGTCGTAGGCGGTCATGCCGGCGATATCGCAGAACCCGCCCAGAGGCACTGCCTTGAGGCCGTATTCGATCCCGCCGCGCCGCACGGACCACAACGTCGGGCCGAAGCCGACGAAGAACCGGCGGACCTTCATACCCGACCACTGCGCCACCCGCATGTGCCCGTACTCGTGCAGCACGATCGACACCATGATCCCGAGTGCGAAGAGGACGATCCCGACGACCATCACGACTCAGCCCTCCCGGCCCGCGACGAGGGTGGCGGCGTGCCGCCGTGCCCAGGATTCGGCCGCCGTCACGTCGTCGAGGTCGCGCGGGTCGGACGACCATTCGTCGGCCGCCGCGACGGTCTCCGCCACCACGTCGACGATCTCGGAGAATCCGATCCTCCCGTCGAGGAACGCCGGTGCGGCCTCCTCGTTGGCGGCGTTGAACACCGCTGTCCGAAGGCCCCCCGCCGAACCCGCCGCGCGGGCCACGGAGATCGCCGGGAACGTCTGCTCGTCCACCGGCTCGAACGTCCAGGTGTGGGACCGCGAGAAGTCCAGTGGAGTCGTGGCCCCGGGGATCCGGTCCGGCCAGCCGAGAGCGAGTGCGATGGGCAGCTTCATCGACGGCGGAGAGGCCTTGGCGATGGTGGCGCCGTCGACGAAGGTGACGGCCGAATGCACCACCGACTGGGGGTGAACGGTCACCTCGATCTTCTCGTACGGCACCGCGAACAGCAGGTGCGCCTCGATGAGCTCGAGCGCCTTGTTGACCAGGGTGGCCGAGTTGAGCGTGATCATCCGGCCCATCGCCCACGTGGGGTGCTGCAGGGCCTGCTCGGCGGTGACGTCTGCCAACTGCGCGCGCGTCCTGCCCCGGAACGGACCCCCGGACGCGGTCAGGACGAGGCCGGAGACCTCGTCCGCCGTGCCCGAGCGCAGACACTGGGCCATCGCCGAGTGTTCGGAGTCCACGGGCACGAGTTGCCCCGGGGCGGCCGCCCCGGTGACGAGCGCACCACCGGCGACGAGAGACTCCTTGTTGGCCAACGCCAGCCGGGCGCCGGTCCGCAACGCGGCCAGGGTGGGTCCGAGCCCGATCGAGCCGTCGATCCCGTTGAGCACGACGTCCGCCTCCACCGCTCCGACCAGGTCCGCGGCCCCGCCCGGCCCCTCGAAGACGGTGACGTCCGGGAACCCGGCCCGGATTCGCGCGGCGGCGGCGGGGTCCGCGACCGCGACGTATCCGGCCCCCGTCGCCAGGATCTGCTGCCCGAGCAGGTCGACCCGACCACCGCCGGCGGCCAGGCCCACCACCTCGAATCGGCCGGGACCGGCCTCGGAGATCACCTCGAGTGCCTGGGTACCGATCGAGCCGGTGCTGCCGAGGACGAGAACGCGCGTGGTCACCCCGTCATTGTCCACGTCCGGAGCCCCGGGCGCCGCATCGCGTGACGCTTCAGGGGCGCGATACCGGCGGGTTACCCGTCGACCCCGACCGGCCGTGTGCCAGACTGAGCGTGATGTCGGCGGCCCGCAGGGCTGCCAGCGAGCCGTGAGGAGAACCGGGGAGCATGAGCGCTGACGGGCACCACACCAGCAAGGAAATCGTCGTGGAGGGCATCAGTTCCCTGGACGAGCCCTCGGTCGAGTGGGGCTGGCACAAGCACAGCAGGAAGGTCGGCCTCGTCGCGGGAGGCTTCTTCGTACTGTTCCTCCTGGCGATGATGTTCGGCAACCACGTCGGCAATGTCGAGAACCTCTGGGTGGTGGCGATCGCCCTGTTCATGGCGACCTGGATGTTCCTCTCACTCCGTCCGAAGAAGGACGACACCCTCAAGAAGGCCAAGGTCTACGAGGTCCCCGCCGATCACTATTCCGTGTTCGGCGCCGCGGCGACCGGTGCCGTGGGGATTGCGCCCGCCAAGCGCTGATCCCGGCGGAACCGAGTAGGGCCGCCTCCGCGACGTCCGCGGGTGGCGGCCCTTCCTCTCGTCGAACGACGACCGGGCGTCTCCGCCCCGTCGAGCGCGTCTACTCCTCCCGCGTCTAACCCTCCGCGGCGAGCTGACCGCAGGCGGCCGCGATCTCCTGACCCCGGGTGTCCCGGACGGTGCAGGACACCCCGGACTGCAGTACCGCGGCCATGAACGCATCCTGCTGGGGCTTCGGGCTGGCGTCCCATTCGCTGCCGGGCGTCGGGTTGAGCGGGATGAGGTTGACATGGGCCATGGGTCCGAGGCGTTGCACGAGCAGACGTCCGAGCATCTCTCCGCGCCACGTCTGGTCGTTGACGTCCCGGATCAGCGCGTACTCGATCGACACGCGCCGACCGGTGGCGTCGGCGTAGTGACGCGCCGCGTCCATGACCTCGGAGACGGGCCACCTGTTGTTGACCGGGACGAGCGTGTCGCGCAGTTCGTCGTCGGGCGTGTGCAGCGAGACGGCCAGGGTGACCTGTAGCCCCTCCTCCGCGAGACGATGGATGGCGGGGACGACTCCCACGGTCGACACCGTGACCGAGCGCTGGGACAGCCCGAAACCGGACGGCGGCGGGGAGACGATCCCCCGGACAGCCGTGAGGACACGCTTGTAGTTGGCGAGCGGCTCCCCCATCCCCATGAACACGACGTTGGACAGGCGGCCCGGACCGCCGGGGACCTCACCGTCCCGCATCGCCCGAGCGGCCTCCCGCACCTGTTCGAGGATCTCGGCGGCCGAGAGGTTGCGCTGGAGCCCGGCCTGGCCGGTGGCACAGAACGGGCAGGCCATGCCGCACCCCGCCTGACTCGAGATGCACAACGTCGCACGGTCCGGGTAGCGCATGAGCACGCTCTCCACCAGCGAACCGTCATGCAGCTTCCAGAGCGTCTTGCGGGTGGTCCCCCCGTCGGCGGAGATGTGCCGGACGGACGAGGCCAGGCGGGGGAACAGCTCTGAACCGACCTTCTCACGCAAGCCGACCGGAAGGTCCGTCATGGCTCCCGGGTCCGCCTCGAGGCGTCCGAAGTACTGGTTGGCGAGCTGCTTGCCCCGGAACGCGGGGACCCCGAGATCACCCATCGCCTCGGCTCGGCCCTCGGCGTCGAGGTCGGCGAAGTGACGGGGGGGAAGACCCCGGCGGGGGGCATCGAAGACGAGGGGTAGGGGTTCAACCATGATGGCAGCCATTGTGTCAGAAACCGGACGGCACGACACACCGCCAGCGGATGCCGTCGGCCGGTGGGAGGGAATAGAGTTCACCCATGCCCACGCGTTCACATGATCCCGTAGAGCCCGACCGAACCGACTCCGCTCCGGGTTCGGCCGAGATCGCCCCGCTCGAGGACACCCACGCCGCCGCTCCCGCGACGGTGCCCGCCGAGGGGTCGCGGAACGGCGGGAGGGGCCACGACGCCGAACTGCCCGACGTCGCGGCCGGCAAGCTCGGGTCGGCGTGGATCGGACTGGTCCTGGGCGCGCTCGTGACGATCCTGCTGCTGATCTTCGTCGCGCAGAACACGACCTCGACCGACGTCCGCTACCTCGGCCTGGAATTCAGCCTCCCGCTGGGCGTCCTGATCCTGTTCGCCGCCATCGCCGGAGCGCTGATCATGGCGCTGTTCGCGGGGTTCCGCATCCTCCAACTACGTATGCGGGCCCGTAAGGCGCGCAAGATCAACGCCCGCCACCACTGATCGGCACACCGGCCGGTCGCAGAGCTCCGCGAGGTCAGGTCGGGACGACGTAGGTGAAGATGATCCACACCACGACGGCCGTGGGCAGGACGGAGTCGAGGCGGTCCATGAAGCCGCCGTGGCCCGGCAGCAGGGTACCCATGTCCTTGATGCCGAGATCCCGCTTGACCTGGGACTCGATGAGGTCGCCCAGGGTCGCGGTGAGCACCGTGAGGACGCCGAGCAGGACGCCCTTGAGGAAGTTGTCGTCGAACAGCAGCACCACGACCAGCGCACCGCCGATGATGGCGAACAACATCGACCCGGCGAAACCCTCCCACGACTTCTTGGGGCTCACCGCGGGCGCCATCGGGTGTTTGCCGAACAGCACACCGGTGATGTAGCCGCCGACGTCGGAACACACGACCAACAGGATCAGGGCGACGACGCGTTGCGCCCCGTGGTCTCCGTCGGCGAGCATCGCGCCGAGTGAGCCCGGGACGGCGATCCACACCAGGACGAACACGGCGACCGAGACGTCCCGCAGATAATTCTGTGGTGCCGTGGTCAACCCCGCCATCAGCAGGCGCCAGACCAGGACCAGGACGGTGGTGGCGGCGAACGCCGCGAAGGCACCCTTGGCCTCGGCGAAGAACCCGGCCCAGACCATCGCCTGCCCACCGAGGAGCAGAGGGATGAGCGGCAGTCGGAACTGGGCCTGCCGTAACCGCTTGAACACCTCCCAGGTACCGATGGCCACCGCTCCGGCGGCGACCAGGTACCAGGCCCGGGGATTGAACGCGATACTCGCGATCACCAGCGCGCCGAGCCCGACGCCCACGGGGATGGCCCGGGTCAGGTCCCTGCCCGCCCGCGACGGCGGAGCCGCGGCCGCGGCTGTGGGCCCGGGTGGGCCGGGCGGGGCGGTGTCCACGGCATTCTCCTCGAGTCTCGGTTGGTGGGTCGGCGGCGGCTGGGAGATCAGACCTCCATCAACTCGCCTTCCTTGGCCTTGACGAGCTCGTCCACGTCGGCCACGAACCGATGGGTGAGCTTGTCGAGTTCCTTCTCTGCGGCGTTGACCTCGTCCTCGCCCGCCTCGCCGTCCTTGTCGATGCGCTTGAGCTCGTCCATCGCCTTGCGCCGGACGCCCCGGAGCGCGATGCGACCGTCCTCGGCCTTCGACTTGGCCTGCTTGACCAGATCGCGGCGGCGCTCCTCGGTGAGCTGCGGAACCGTCACGCGCAGGACCTGTCCGTCGTTCGTCGGGTTGACCCCGAGATCGGAGTTGCGGATGGAGTTCTCGATCGGGCCGATCTGCGACATCTCGTAGGGCTTGATGATGAGCATCCGGGGCTCGGGCACCGCGATACTGGCCATCTGGGTGATGGGCGTCAGGGTTCCGTAGTACTCGCAGAGCACCCGGTTGAACATGCCGGGGTTGGCGCGACCGGTACGGATGGCGGCGAGCTCGTCACGGACGTGCTCGACGGCCTTCTCCATCTTCTCCTCGGCCTCGAGCAGTGTGTCGTCGATCATGTGTTGCCTTCCGTTCTCTACTTGACTGAGGTTCGCGGATCCTGCGCTCAGGCCGGGCTGCTGACCAGGGTCCCGATCTCCTCACCGGCGACGGCGCGCGCGATGTTGCCCTCGGTGAGGAGGTTGAAGACCAGGATCGGCATCTTGTTGTCCATGCAGAGGCTGAACGCGGTCGTGTCGGCGACCTTCAGTCCCCGCTCCAGGCACTCGCGGTGCTCGATCCGAGTGAACAGTTCCGCGTCGGGGTTGGTCCGTGGGTCGTCGGAGTAGATGCCGTCGACGGCCTTGGCCATCAACAGCACTTCCGCCTTGATCTCGAGCGCGCGCTGGGCCGCGGTGGTGTCCGTGGAGAAGTAGGGCATTCCCATCCCGGCGCCGAAGATCACCACGCGCCCCTTCTCCAGGTGCCTCTCGGCACGCAGGGGGATGTACGGTTCCGCGACCTGACCCATGTGGATGGCCGTCTGGACGCGGGTGGACACGCCCTCCTGCTCGAGGAAGTCCTGTAGCGCCAGGCAGTTCATGACGGTGCCGAGCATGCCCATGTAGTCGCTGCGTGCACGGTCGAGACCACGCTGCTGCAACTGGGCGCCGCGGAAGAAGTTCCCGCCGCCGATGACGATCGCGATCTGCGCGCCCGTGCGGGACACCTCCGCGATCTGCCGGGCGACCGACTGGACCACATCGGGGTCGATCCCCACGCCGCCCCCACCGAACATCTCTCCGCCCAGCTTGAGCATCACACGCTTGTAGCCGTCCCGCGGGTCGGTCATCGCTCTCCTCGTCCCGGACGGATCACGCCCGTCTCGTGCGTCAACGCCCCCGACACCGTCGTCGAGGAGCCGTTCGGCCCATGGTGGGACCTCGTCTATTCTGCCCTATCGCCACCGCCGCCACACCGCAGCCCGCGCGTTGCACACGGGACCGGCCGGACAGACGTCGGCCGGGGGGGCCCCGGGGGGCGGGGGGGGCCGCCCCCCCCCCCCCCCGCCGCCGGGCCCCTCGGGCGGCCGGCCCGCCGCGCTGTACCGGTTCTCCGAACGCAGGCTGCGGATCACCGACCAG
>JBKBUP010000076.1:0-11428 GCA_046289795.1 Dietzia sp.
GACGGCACGCGACCAGCAGCTCGCGGACGGTCAGTGGACCCGCGGGAAGGGCTACGACACCTTCTGCCCGCTGGGCCCGTGGATCGTCACCGACCTCGACCCCAACGGCCTCGACGTCCGCACCACCCTCCACCACGCGGACGGGACCTCGGAGGTGCGCCAGGACGGCAACACCTCTCAGTTCATGCACACCGTCGGCGAGGTCATCGAGTACGTGAGCAGGGTCATGACCCTGCTCCCCGGTGACGTGGTGCTGACCGGCACCCCGGCCGGCGTCGGCCCGATGCTCCCCGGCGACCGTGTGTCCGTGGAGATCGAGGGCATCGGAACGCTGAGCAACCCGGTGGTCGACAGGTAGGACCGGGCACGTCCCGCCCGGCGGTCGACACCGGGTCCGGGGAACCGGGTCACACGGCACCCAACGCGGTGAGGACCGTGCGGAGTTTGGCGGCCGTCTCGGCCACCTCCTCGTCGGGATCGGAATCGGCGACGAGCCCCCCGCCCGCCCAGGCGAGGGCGCCGGAACGGTCGGCGTCGATCTCGGCGCAGCGGATGGTGACCATCCAGTCGCCGTCGCCGCCCGCGTCGGCCCAGCCGACCGCTCCCGAGTAGAAGCCCCGCTCGCCCTCTATCCCGGCGATCACCCGCCGCGCCTCGTCGGTGGGGGTCCCGCACACGGCGGGAGTGGGGTGGACGGCCAACGCGAGGTCGAGAGCCGTCGTGCGGGTGTCGGCGATCCGCCCGCGGATGCGGGTCCCCAGATGCCACATCTCGCGGGTCGAGGTGAGGGACGGGTGCTCGGGTATCTCCAGGCTGCGGCAGAGGGGGGCGAGAGCTGCGGCCAGGGATTCCACCACGAACGCGTGCTCGGCGGCGTCCTTGCCCGAGGCCTGCAGCGCGCGCCCCGAGGCCTGGTCCACGGCCGGGTCGCCGGAGCGGGGAGCGGACCCGGCGAGGGGATGGCACTCCACGATGTCGCCGCGGCGACGGACGAGGAGCTCGGGGCTCGACCCCACCAGGACCCTGCCGGTGTGGATCCCGCCCGCGGGGGACAGGTCCACCAGGAAGCCGTCGGCGGACGGGCTCGAGTCGATGAGGGCCGCGCACACCGCGTGGGGGTCGATCGGCTCCTCGGCCACCAGCCGGACCGCGCGGGCGAGCACCACCTTGGCCAGTCCGCCGGCCCGGATGCCCGCGACCGCGGTGGCCACCCGTCTCCGGTGGACCTCCGTCGTGGGGAGCTCCTCGGCGACGCGGGCGCGTGTGCGGATCGAACGGAAGTAGGCGGGGGGCTCGAGGGGGCCGTCGGTACGGACCACGATGTCGGGCTCGACCAGTGCGGCCGGGGCATCCGGCTCGAACGCGATGGCGCCCACCACCAGCCCGCAGTCGCCCGACCGGAGGGCAAGCGCCGCGTCGGCCGGGTCGGGGAAGACGCGGAGGGCGCCCTGCGTCCGGAGGGATCCGGTGTGGCGGGACAGGAGGAAGTCCGGAGCGGTGACAGGCCTGGCGGCGTCGGGGTGGGGCCCTGACGCCACGGCTCGCCTCCCTCGACTCTGGTTGGGCGTGGATCGCGCGTGAGTGGCGGGCCACGGGTACCCGGCCGATCCTAGGCCGGTACTGCGCGGGGGTGCGAGCCGGGACCGTCACTAGGATGACGGGTATGACAGCCCCAGACGTCCGTGTCCGCTTCTGCCCGTCTCCCACCGGCACGCCCCATGTGGGGCTCGTCCGGACGGCGCTGTTCAACTGGGCTCACGCCCGGCACACGGGCGGGACCTTCGTCTTCCGCATCGAGGACACCGACGCCGCACGAGACTCGGAGGAGTCGTACCAGGCCCTGCTCGACGCGCTCCGGTGGCTCGGACTGGATTGGGACGAGGGGCCCGAGGTGGGCGGTCCGTACGCCCCCTACCGTCAGTCCGAGCGACGTGACCGGCACCTCGAGGTGGTTCGCGCGCTCGTCGAGGCGGGGGAGGCCTACGAGTCCTTCTCGACCGCCGAGGAGGTCGAGGCCCGCCACCGTGCTGCCGGACGTGATCCCAAACTCGGTTACGACGGATTCGACCGGGAGTTGACGGAGGAGCAGAAGCAGGCCTACCGCGACGAGGGCCGTGGCGCGGTGGTCCGGCTACGGATGCCGGACGAGGACCTGGGATGGGACGACCTCGTCCGCGGGGAGACCGTCTTCAAGGCCGGCACCGTTCCGGACTTCGCGCTCACCCGTGGTAACGGGATCCCGCTGTACACCCTGGTCAACCCGGTTGACGACGCGCTCATGCACATCACCCACGTGCTGCGTGGCGAGGACCTGCTCAGCTCGACCCCCCGTCAGATCGCGCTCTACCGCGCGTTGACGAGGATCGGGGTGGCCGACCGGGTCCCCGAGTTCGGGCATCTGCCGTTCGTCATGGGCGACGGCAACAAGAAGCTCTCCAAGCGGGATCCGGAGTCGGATCTGTTCCTACACCGCGACCGCGGGATGCTGCCCGAGGGGCTGCTCAACTATCTGGCGCTGCTCGGCTGGGGGTTGTCGGATGACCGCGACGTGTTCTCCCTGCAGGAGATGGTGGACGCCTTCGAGGTGCGCCAGGTCAACGCCAACCCGGCTCGGTTCGACCAGAAGAAGGCCGATGCGATCAACGCCGAGCACATCCGGCGGCTACCGCCGGAGGAGTTCGCGCGGCGCCTGAGGGACTTCCTGGAGGCGCACCCGTCCGAGGACGGCCTGACGCTCCCCGCGGACCTGGACGGCGATCGCTGGGCGGTTGTGGCGGACCTGTTGCAGACCCGCATCGTCGTGCTGTCCGACGCGTGGAAGCTCATCCGCTTCCTGGTGGTGGACGAGGCGGAGTTCGTCGTCGATCCGCAGTCCGCGGCCAAGAACCTCAAGGCCGAGGCCCGTGAGGTCGTGGACGCGGCGGTGGCCGCACTGGAGTCCGTGCAGGAGTGGACCACTCCGGCGATCGAAGCGGCGTTGTCCGGTGCGTTGGTCGACGATCTCGGGATCAAGCCGCGCAAGGCCTACGGCCCGGTGCGGGTCGCGGTGACCGGATCACACATCTCGCCGCCGCTGTTCGAGTCGCTGGAACTGCTGGGGCGCGAGGCCACGCTGGCCCGACTCCGGGCCGCGCCCATCGCGGAATGACCAGGCGATTTGCTATTCACCCTCGGTGCTTTGATAGTCTCTTCGAGGTCGCCCCGCAAGGGGCGGACAAGTGAATACAGTGGCCTATGGTGTAATTGGCAACACAGCGGTTTCTGGTACCGTCGTTCTAGGTTCGAGTCCTGGTAGGCCAGCTGAGCGCGTCACCGCGCTCACTGCAGCGGATCCTCGCGGATCCGCGTCCTGAGCCCCCGTCGTCTAGCGGCCTAGGACGCCGCCCTCTCACGGCGGTAGCGTGGGTTCGAATCCCATCGGGGGTACACACGAGAACGCCCGGAGCACATCGCTCCGGGCGTTACCTCTATTTCGGGCCCGTCGGGTTTTCGACGGGACGGCTCGTCGGTCCGTCAGCCGGCGGCCCCCACCTCCGCGGGCCCGGCGACCCGACCCCGTCCCCGCAGCCGGATGAGGTGCCGCGCGTGCTCGTCGAGTGCGTGGTCCTCTGCCGTCAGCGGGGTCCAGTGCGGCACCGGGGTGGGTCTGAGATCCGGGCCGAGGGCCGCACACACGGCCAGGCAATGGGTCGTCAACACCCGGTCGGGCGACGTGGCCTCACCGGACCGGACGTGGACGGACACGTGCATCGTCTCGTGTCCGGTGTGCAGGAGCCGGGCCTCCACCTCGACGACGTGGCCGATCCTCACCGGATGGTAGAACCGCACGCCGCCGGCGTACACCGAGGTACACGGGGTGCCCGACCAGTGGGTCGCGCACAGGTTCGCGGCGTCGTCGATCCACGACATGATCCGACCGCCGTGCACGTTGCCCCCCCAGTTGACGTCGCCGGGCGCCGCGAGGAACCGCAGGGCGGAGCGGGGTGCGGTACCGGCGTCCGAGTAGGTCTGGTCGGCCATGGCGTCCTCGATGTCCTTCCGGAGTGCGATGCGCATCACCGCCTCGTCGGACTCGTGGACCTCCAGCCGGGAGGCGGGCCGCCACGACGGCACCGGGGTCGGCGTCCCCGCACGGACGGCGATGAACACCACGAGGCACTCCGCGCAGTGCCGGTAGTCCAGGGTCACGGGATCGCAGGCCCGGACATCACACTGGATGTGCATCGAGGTCGAGCCCGTGTGGACCAGCCGCGCGGACACCTCGACGAGTTCCCCCGCCTCGATCGGTCGCGAGAAGCGGACGTTGCCCACGTAGGCCGTGACGGCGTACCCGCCGGACCACACGGCGGCCTGGGCGTACGCGGCCTTGTCGATCCATTCCAGGATGCGGCCGGTGTGCACCTGGTTCCCGGTGCCGACGTCGGTCGGGGCAGCGAGGAATCGCAGGACGGTCTCTCGGGGCGTGTTCACGCTGAGCAAGCTAGCGGCGTCGCGTAACGGGGCGGTTGCCGTGCGTGTGGTTCCCGTGTCGGTGTCCTCACCCCGGTCCGGCGGCGCGGTGAGCACGCGCAGAGGGCGAAGCCGGCGCGAGTGTCAGTCGACGGTCTCCTTGAGGGGGTCCTCCCGGATGAACAGCAACAGCACCGTGGCGAGGAGCAGAAGGGGCACCACGACCAGGAAGATCGGCACCAGGGCGTCGTTGTACGAGCTCACGATGGCGTCGTGCAGGGGTCCAGGCAGTCCGGCGAGGATCTCGGGGCTCATCGAGTTGGCCGCACCGGAGCCGTTCGCGAACGACCCGGCCACCTCGGCTCCCTCCGGTCCCATCGCGGACGCCGCGGCCGGGATCCGCTCGCCCATGAGATCTGCCAGACGACTGACGAAGAGCGATCCCACGATCGCCGACCCCAGCGTTCCACCGATCTGACGGAAGAAGTTGTTGGACGCGGTGGCGGTCCCGACCATCGACACGGGGAACGAGTTCTGGACGATCAGCACCAGCAGTTGCATGCACAGGCCCAGACCGAAGCCGAAGACGAAGAGGACCGCTCCGAGATGGAGCAGGGAGTCGGAGGCCTCGAGCGAGCTGATGAACCACAGGCCCACGGCCATGATGATCGTGCCGACGACGGGGTACCACTTGTAGCGACCGGTGCGGCTCACGATGTTGCCCACGATGATCGAGGTCCCCATCATCCCGGCCATCATCGGGGTCATCATCAGGCCGGCATCGGTGGGGCCGAGCCCGTGGACCATCTGGATGTAGGTGGGCAGGTAGGTGATGGTCCCGAACATCGCGACACCGATGATGAGTCCGGCGGCCGTGGAGAGGGCGAAGTTGCGCTCCGCGAACAGGGTCATGGGGATCAGCGGGTGCGGGGACCGGAGCTCGACCAGGACGAACGCCACAGCGCAGAGCACGAACAGCGCGGCGAGACCGATGATCACCGGATCGGTCCACGAGTAACGGTTGCCGGCCCACGAGGACACGAGGATGAGTGCCGTGGTGCCGGTGACCATGAGGACGGTTCCCGGCCAGTCGGTGCTCCGGCCGGTGCCGCGGGTGGGCAACTTGAGGTAGAGGACCGCGACCGCGAGCGTGAGCAGGCATATCGGCAGGTTGAACCACAGCGCCCACCGCCACCCCGGGCCCTCGGTGAAGAATCCACCGAGGAGCGGTCCGAGGATCGAAGACAGCCCGAACACGGCCCCCATGACACCCATGTACCGGCCCCTCTGCCGGGCGGGGACCACGTCGGCGACGATGGCCTGGGACAGCACCATGAGTCCGCCACCGCCGAGGCCCTGGATGGCGCGCGAGACGATCAGCACATCGATGCTCCACGAGAGCGCGCCGAGCACGGATCCACCGAGGAAGAGCAGGATCGCGGTGACGAAGAGCGGCTTGCGCCCGATCTGGTCACCGAGCTTGCCGTAGACCGGCAACCCGATGGTCATGGTGAGGAGGTAGACGGTGATGACCCAGCTCATCTTGTCGACCCCGCCCAGGTCCGCGACGATCGTGGGCAACGCGGTCGCGAAGATCATCTGCCCGAGGGACACGATGAGCATCCCGAGCAGCAGAGACGTGAAGACCAGCGGGACGTTGTGGGTCGCCGGAGCCGGCTGGGTGGGGTTGCGGCTGTCTGCCGTGAGGATGCTGGTGTCGCTCATGAGGGGTTTCCCGTGGTCTCAGAAATTGCGGACGCAGAAGACGCGGTCTCAGAAGATGTGGCGTCGGAGGGTGCGGTGACGAGGAGGGCGAGCTGCCGGAGCGCGGTCGCGCACTCGGCGTCGAGGTCGCCGAAGGTCGCCGACTCCCGCGTGAGCCAGGTCGACAACCCGAGATTGGCCGAAGCGGCCACCAGGGCCACGTAGGCCCGCGCCTCCGCCTCGGCGGGGACGCCCCCCAGGCGACGGAGCGACGGGTGACGCTCGAAGTGCTCTGTCACCAGGTCCACCATCCGCAGTTGGAACCGCGACGACGCGGTCATGCGGGCCGCCCCGAGGTCCGGGTTCGATCGGAAGATCGCCCGGCGGCGTTGGGCCAGGATCGCGGTCTGGGTGTCGTCGGCGGTTCGCGCGGCTGCGAACGCCGCGAGGAACAGCCGCAGGAGTGACCCGGGGACGTCCGGGTCCGCCGCGTCGAGGAACGCCGCCCGGTGGCCCTCCGGAACGGTGACGGGGGGCGAACCGATGACGGCGGCCTCCTTGGAGGGGACGTAGTTGAAGAAGGTGCGCTTCGACACCTCGGCCTCCGCGCAGATCTGATCGACCGTCACGCAGTCGTACCCGTGCTCGAGGACGAGCGAGGTGGCGGCGGTCTCGATGGCCACCATCGTGGCGCGGCGCTTGCGCTCGCGGAGGGAGTCCTGTTCCGGAGGGGAGGTCACCAGGGGAGCCTACAGAAAAAGTAAACCCGGTGCATATTTGTACCCGGTGAAGGGTGCCGGGACCGCCGATTTTGTGGTGCGCCGGTTGTGTCGCTACAGTCGATGCGTACCAGGCCCCCGTCGTCTAGCGGCCTAGGACGCCGCCCTCTCACGGCGGTAGCGTGGGTTCGAATCCCATCGGGGGTACTCAGTGACATGTCCCGGTTCATCGCGAGAGCGAGGAGCCGGGACATCGCGCATTTGGTGGCGTGAGACGATTCCAGCGTGAACTCACGCCGCGACGTCCTGCGCCTGGCGCTCGGGGCCGGCCTGGGCCTGGCGGGCCTGACCGCGTGTGGGATGACCGACGAGACGACGACGAGCTCGGCGGCCGCGACCGGTGACCCGCTCGCCCCTCCGAGTCCGATCCGGACGCCGACCGACGACCCGCCGGTCCGGCGTGTGTTCCCCCTCTCGTCCGCCGACCTGGACGTCGTGCTCGCACTGGGGGTGGAGCCGGAGGCCGCGTGGGCGGCGGACGGGACGGGGCCCCGGCCCTGGCGGGACCGGCCATCCCCGCCGGCACCGGACTGGGACGGCCCGGGGCTTCCCAGCCTGCGCTCGCTGCTGCCGTTCGGGGTCGACGCGTTCGCGCTCGCCGCGGCCGACGTCTCCGAGGCGCAGCTACGCGGATTCGAGCAACTCGCCACCGTCATCGTGGACCCCGACGGCCGGCCGGGCTGGCGGCAGCATCTCGGGTTGGTGGGCGACGCGGTCGATCGCGATCCGGCCCGGGCCGCCGCCACCGCCGAGGAGGCGCTCGACGCGTGGACCCGGGGGCAGCGCGGTCTCGGGGTCGACGCCCTCGTCGTCGTCGTGGGCACCGGCGCCCGCCCCGACACCCCCGTCGCCACCCTCGACGAACGGTCGCCGCTCGGCGACGAGATCCGGGAGCTGGGTTTCGACGTGGTGTCCCACCCGGAGCCCACCCCCTACCGTGAGCTGCGGCGACCCGGCGTCCAGGTGGTACGGGTGGATCCGCGGGACGGCGACCTCGTGGCGGCCGTTCGCCAACCGAGCGTCAGCAGCCTGCCGTGGGCGCTCGACAGGCTGGTCGAGGGGCGACGGCCCGCCTGATTGACGGCCCCTGGGACCGGTCCCGCCTGAATGGCGGCCCCTGGGACCGGTCCCGCCTGAGTGCCGGGGCCGCCTAGAGCCGTTTGTGGATCGCGTCCGCGGCCGCGAGCAGGTCGGCAGCCCAGCGCACTCCCGGTCGTCGACCGATGCGGTCCACCGGGCCCGAGACGGAGATCGCCGCCACGACGCTGCCGCTCGCGTCCCTGATGGGGGCGGAGATGGAGGCGACACCGGCCTCGCGCTCGGCCACCGACTGGGCCCAACCGCGCCGCCGCACCTCGGCGAGTTGGCGCTCGGTGTAGGCGGCGTCCACGAGGAGTGCGCGCTGGGTGGCGGGGTCGGCCCACGCCGCCAGGACCTTGGCCCCCGAACCCCTGCTCATGGGCAGGATCGCACCCACGGGAACGGTGTCCCGCAGGCCGGTCGGGGGTTCGGCGGAGGCCACGCAGATCCGGCGGTCGCCGTCGCGCCGATAGACCTGGACGCTCTCCTCGGTGGCCTCGCGGAGGCGGGGCAGGACGGACGAGGCGGCCTCCGCCAGGGAGTCGGCGGCGTGCGCGGCGAGCTTCGCCAGGCCTGGGCCGAGGCTCCACACGCCGGCGTCGTCCCGGGACAGGAGCTGGTGGATCTCAAGGCCCACCGCGAGCCGGTGGGCGGTGGCCCGGGGGAGGCCGGTGCGCTCGCAGAGGTCGGAGAGGACACACGGTTGCTCGGCCACGGCGTGGAGCACCGTCATGGCTTTGTCGAGGACTCCGATCCCGCTATACTGTCTCACAGTTCGACTATAGCGTCCTACATGGTGAGAATCCATCGGTTCGGCACCCGGGACGTGGACTGGAGGCGTGATGAGTGTGACACCGTCCGGAGACGCTCGGGGCCGGACCCTGGCGGAGAAGGTCTGGGATGACCATGTGGTGGTCAGGGGCGAGGGCGAGGGTGAATCCCGCCAGCCCGACCTCATCTTCATCGACCTCCACCTCATCCACGAGGTCACCAGCCCCCAGGCCTTCGACGGGCTCCGGCTGGCAGGCCGCGGCCTGCGCCGCCCGGATCTCACCCTGGCGACCGAGGACCACAACGTCCCGACCGACATCGTCGGCGGTGCGATCAACCTCATCGCGGACCGGATCTCGCGGACCCAGATCGAGACGCTGCGCAACAACTGCGAGGAGTTCGGCGTCCGGGCGTACCCCATGGGCGACCCCGAGCAGGGCATCGTGCACATCATCGGGCCCCAGCTCGGACTCACGCAGCCCGGCATGACCATCGTGTGTGGTGACTCGCACACCTCGACCCACGGTGCGTTCGGCTCCATCGCCATGGGCATCGGCACGTCAGAGGTCGAGCACGTCATGGCCACACAGACGCTGTCCCTGCGGCCGTTCAAGACGATGGCCGTCACGGTCACCGGCGAGCTGCAGCCGGGTGTCTCCGCCAAGGACCTCATCCTGGCCGTCATCACCCAGATCGGGACCGGTGGGGGACAGGGCCACATCATCGAGTACCGCGGCGAGGCCGTCGAGAAGCTCTCGATGGAGGCCCGGATGACCATCTGCAACATGAGCATCGAGGCCGGCGCACGCGCCGGCATGATCGCCCCCGACCAGACCACCTACGACTACCTGAAGGGCCGGCCGCACGCGCCCGCCGGCGAGGAGTGGGACGCGGCCGTCGAGTACTGGAACGGCCTGAAGACCGACGACGACGCCGTGTTCGACACGGAGGTGGTGATCGACGGTTCCGCACTCACCCCGTTCGTCACCTGGGGCACCAACCCCGGTCAGGGCGCGCCGCTGGGTTCGGTGGTCCCGCACCCGGAGTCCTTCGGGAACGACAGCGACCGTGTCGCCGCCGAGGGTGCTCTCGACTACATGGACCTCGAGGCCGGTACCCCGCTGCGCGAGGTCCCCGTGGACGTGGTGTTCGTCGGCTCGTGCACCAACGGTCGGATCGAGGACCTGCGGACCGTGGCCGAGATCATCGACGGCCGCGAGGTCGCCGACGGCGTCCGCATGCTGGTCGTCCCCGGGTCGATGCGGGTGCGCCAGCTGGCCGAGGAGGAGGGCCTGGACAAGGTGTTCACCGCGTTCGGTGCGGAATGGCGTCAGCCCGGGTGCTCGATGTGCCTCGGGATGAACCCGGACTCGCTCGAGCCGGGCCAGCGCTGCGCCTCGACCTCCAACCGCAACTTCGAGGGCCGCCAGGGTAAGGGCGCCCGCACTCATCTCGTCAGCCCGGCGGTCGCCGCGGCGACCGCCGTCATCGGTCGGCTGGCCTCGCCCGCCGATCTCGAGCCCGCGAAGGGGGCCTGACCACCATGGAGCCGATCACCACCCACACCGGCATCGGGGCCCCGCTGCACCGGTCCAACGTGGACACCGACCAGATCATCCCCGCCGAATACCTCAAGCGCGTCACGCGTACCGGGTTCGAGGACGGGTTGTTCTCGTCCTGGCGCGCGAACGAGCCCGACTTCGTCCTCAACCGGGCTCCGTACGACCGCGCCTCCGTGCTGGTGGCGGGCCCGGACTTCGGCACCGGTTCATCCCGTGAGCACGCGGTGTGGGCGCTGAAGGACTTCGGGTTCCGCGTCGTCATCTCGTCGCGTTTCGCCGACATCTTCCGGGGCAACTCCGGGAAGTCCGGCCTGGTGGCCGCGCAGGTCGAGCAGCAGAACGTCGAACTGCTGTGGAAGGTCATGGACGAGCGGCCGGGAATCGAGCTGACCGTCGACCTGGGGACCCGGACCGTGACCGCGGGTGAGGTGACCGTCCCGTTCGACATCGACGACTACACCCGCTGGCGACTCATGGAGGGACTCGACGACATCGGGCTCACCCTCCGGCAGGCCGACGCGATCACGGAGTTCGAGGAGCGGCGGCCTGCGTTCAAGCCGGTCACCACCCTCTCCGATCGCCTCTGACCGACTGTTCGCGGAGTCACCTCCGGAATCGACCCCGTGTGACAGCAAGGTGGGAGTATGCTTATATTTCGTATGGCGCGGCCCACTGCCGCGCCGGCGTACTCACCCTAAGGGGGACCCCTCGTGAACAAGGCCGACCTGATCGCCGAGCTGGCGGAACGGATGGACGGAGATCACCAGCTCGCCACCGAGGCGCTGGAGAACACTCTCGACATCATCGTGCGGACGGTGGCGGCGGGAGAGTCCATCACCATAATGGGATTCGGCATCTTCGAGAAGCGGGCACGCGCGGCCAGGGTCGCGCGCAACCCGCACACCGGTGAGTCCATCCCGGTGCCGCCCACGTACTCACCGGCCTTCCGGCCGGGGCAGTACTTCAAGTCCGTGGTCCAGGGCACCGAGACGCTCCCGGAAGGGCGCCTCGCCGCCAAACGGTCCAGCTCCCACCAGTCCTTCGGTGGAGTCGGTAAGAACGGCGTGACCCATCACGACATGG
>JBKBUP010000077.1:0-9078 GCA_046289795.1 Dietzia sp.
GACCCGTCGCTCCTCGAACCCGGGCTCGACCACCTCGAGCAACTCACGGGTAGGCGGGTCCACGGGGTGCTTCCCTGGAGCCCCGACGTGTGGCTGGACTCCGAGGACGCGCTGGACCTGGCGGGCCGCCGCGCCGACCCCGGACGTTCCCTCCGGGTCGCCGTGGTCCGGCTTCCGCGGATCAGCAACTTCACCGACGTCGACGCCCTGGGGCTGGAACCGGACGTGGACGTGGAGTTCGTCACCGACCCCCGGTCCGTCCGGGGCGCGGACCTGGTGGTCCTGCCCGGCACGCGCGCGACCATCGATGACCTGGCCTGGCTTCGCTCCCGGGGGCTGGACCGCGCGGTGATCGACCACGCCCGCGCCGGGGGATCGGTGTTCGGGATCTGCGGCGGGTTCCAGATGCTCGGACGCCTCGTGCGCGACCCGGAGGGGGTGGAGGGAGCCGAGGGGGCGGAGGTCGAGGGACTCGGGCTACTGGACGTGGAGACGGAGTTCGGCGCGGAGAAGGTCCTCCGCCTGCCGACGGGAACGGCCATCGGGCACCCGGCCGCCGGATACGAGATCCACCACGGACGGATCGGCCTCGGCGTTGACGAGGAGTTCCTCGGGGGCGCGCGACGCGGCGGCGTGGCGGGCACGATGTGGCACGGGAGCCTGGAATCCGACGGGTTCCGTCAGGCCTACCTCGCCGAGGTGGCGGCCCGCGTGGGCCGTACGCGCGAACCCTCGGGGGTCGACTTCGCGGCCGCCCGCGAGCGTCGGCTGGACCTGCTGGGTGATCTGGCGGAGGAGCACCTCGACCTGGACGCTCTGCTGGAGCTGGCCCGGGAGGGCGCGCCGGACATGCCGGCCCTACAACCGGGGGCGGCACGATGATCCTCGTGCTGGGCGGGACCGCCGAGGCCAGGGAGCTGGCCGCGCTGCTGCAGGACGCCGGTCACGAGTTCTCCTCGTCCCTGGCGGGGCGGGTGGCGCGCCCTCGCCTGCCCGTGGGCGAGGTCCGCATCGGCGGCTTCGGCGGGGTCGATGGGCTCCGCGACCACCTCTCCGCGCACGGGGTCCGCGCGGTCGTTGACGCCACGCACCCGTTCGCGGCGGGGATCTCCGCCAACGCCACCGCGGCGTGTTCCGCGGCCGGCGTCCCCCTGCTCCGACTGGAGCGGCCGGGGTGGGCGTCGGCGCCAGGCGCCACGCGCTGGCACCGGGTGTCGGGGCACGACGAGGCGGCGTCGACCGCCGCGGAGCTCGGGGACCGCCCGTTCCTCACCGTCGGCCGACAGTCGCTGGGTCGGTTCACCGGACCGCTGGCCGGGCACGAGGCGCTGGTGAGAGTGGTCGACCCGCCGGCTGGCCCGATCCCCGCCCGGTGGCGGCTCCTGCTCGACCGGGGTCCCTACTCGGCCGACGGGGAGATGGAGCTGTTCACCGGGCACGGGGTCGACGTGCTGGTGACCAAGGACTCGGGCGGGTCCCACACGTGGCCGAAGATGGCGGTGGCCGCCGAACTCGGGCTGCCGGTGGTCGTGGTCCGCCGCCCGGGGGCCTCGCCGGGCGTGGAGGTCGTGGACGACGCGGTCTCCGCCGCGGAGTGGGTTCGCGCACTGACCTGAGGGGCGGCCTCGGTGTCGGTCACCTGTTCGTCGGTCCCCTGATCGAACTGGACAGCCGCTCACATCTGCAGGGGGCCTCCAGGCGATCGGTGAATTCACGAATTCTCGACGGAACCGCCGGGTCCGGTAGGCGGTCTCGAGCGTGATGCCGGTGCCACCGGTCCGCCGGTGGACACGGTCCCTACATATGTAAAGCCATCGATCACCTGCTGACCCGGCCCCGTCGGGGCGTTCCATCACGGTTGATCAGATCTGGTGCGTGGCCGAGGCTCACCTATCACGCGTCCTCCGCCCCGTGGACGAATTCCGCCCGGCCGTGGCGGTGCGGGAACAGGTCGACAGTCGATTACTCGAAATCCCTACAAACTCAGAGCCCTGTGAATACTGTGAGCGTCATCACATCGGGAGGTCGAGTGTTATCAGTTCGTAATCTTGAGGTCGTCTACGACGACGCCATGCTCGTCATCAGAGGTGCGAGCTTCGACGTACCGGACGGCCATATCGTGGCGTTGCTCGGTGCGAACGGTGCCGGTAAGTCGACGCTGCTGCGCAGTCTCTCCGGATTGCTCGATGTCCACAACGGAGAGATCACCAAGGGAAGTGTCACGCTCGACGGTGACGACATCGGGTCCCTGAGCGCACCGGCGATCGCTCGCCATGGCGTCAAGCACGTCCTCGAGGGCCGCCGGATCTTCAAGGAGTTCTCGGTCGAGGAGAACCTGCGGATCGGTGCCCACGTCCGACGGCGCCAGCTCCGCGAAGGACTCGAGCGCGTCTACGAGCTCTTCCCCGTACTCAAGGAACGCCGAGCCCGGGTAGCCGGTTACCTGTCCGGAGGCGAGCAACAGATGCTGGCGATCGGCCGGGCGCTCATGTCCGCGCCCCGGTTCCTCCTGCTGGACGAGCCGAGCCTCGGGCTCGCTCCCAAGATGGTGGAGCAGATCCGCGACATCATCGTCGAGATCAATTCGCAGGGGACCGGGGTCCTGTTGGTCGAACAGAACGCCGCGATGGCGCTGTCGATCGCCCGGCACGGATACGTCGTGGAGACGGGCCGCGTCGTGATGGACGGGCCCGCAGCGAACCTTCTCGACAACGACGACATCCGCGAGTTCTACCTGGGCGCGCGCTCGGATTCCGACGAGGCGAAGTCCTATCGCAACGTCAAACAGTACCGACGACGCAAGAGGTGGGCGTCATGACGGATCCAGCACCCCCCACTCCGGTCGTGGAGTTCTCGGACGTGAGCCTGTCCTTCGGCAATCTCAAGGCGATCGACAGCGTCGACTTCACCGTGAACGAGGATGAGCTCTTCGCGATCATCGGCCCCAACGGAGCGGGTAAGACCAGCATTTTCAATGTCCTCTCGGGCGTGTACCGGCCCCAGCAGGGGTCGGTGAAGCTCAAGGGACAACAGCTCCTCGGGATGCGTCCGCACAAGATCGCCCGCCTGGGGGTCGCCCGGACTTTCCAGAACGTCGAGTTGTTCGCCAACCTGACGCTGGTCGACAACCTCATGCTGGGGCGGCACGTGAAGTTCCGCTACGGCACGCTCGCCGCGATCGCCTGGGTGGGGCCGGCCAGACGCCAGGAGGAACTGAATCGCGCCGCGGTCGAGGAGATCATCGACCTGCTGGAACTCCAGGCGTGGCGCAAGCTCCCGGTGGGCTTGCTGCCCTACGGCATCCAGAAACGCATCGAGTTGGGCCGGGCTCTGGCCATGGAACCCGAGATCCTCCTCCTCGACGAACCCGTCGCCGGGATGAACCTCGAGGAGACCGAGGACACCGCACGGTTCCTGCTCTCGATCCGACAGGAGTTCAAGACACCGATGATCCTCGTCGAGCACGACATGAGCCTCGTCATGGATATCGCCGACCGCGTGCTCGCCATCGACTTCGGGGCCCCCCTGGCCCTGGGCAGTCCCGAGGAGGTCCAGAGTCATCCGGCCGTGGTCGAGGCCTACCTGGGCGGCCAGGCCGAAGCGATCGCGGCAGAAGGGAGCAGCTGATGAGCACCACCACTCTGGCCACGAGGGTCCGGGACAACGCCATCAGTCATCCCGGTGACGTGGCACTGCGCAGGAAGTCCCGGGGCGTCTGGCAACCCACCACGTGGGCGCAGTACTGGGACCAGATCTCGGATGTCGCGCATGCGCTGATCGCACTGGGGATCGAGACCCAGGACCGCGTGGCGATCCACAGCGAGAACCGGCCCGAATGGCTGATCTGCGATATCGCGACCGTGGCCGTCCGGGGCGTCAGCGTGGGGGTCTATCCGACCAACCCGGCGGCCGAGGTCGGCTACCTGCTGGAGAACAGCCAGGTCAAACTACTGGTGGCCGAGGACCAGGAGCAGGTGGACAAGGCCCTGGCGGTGTCCGACCAGTGTCCGGACCTCGCGCACATCGTGTACCTGGAGCCGCGCGGGATCCGAGGACATTATGACGACGAGCGCCTCATCTACTGGGACGACTTCCTGGCACTCGGTCGCGAGCACCGCCAGACGGACGTAGAGGCGGTGAGTCGACGAATGGAGCAGGCAAGACCCGACGACCTCATCACGCTCGTCTACACCTCCGGGTCGACCGGCCCACCCAAGGGGGCCATGCTGACCACGTCCAACGTCGAGTTCGCGATCGACACCGTCATGACCCGCGGAGGAACATCCGACCCGCCTCCGGGACCGTCCGACTACGTGCTCACCTACCTCCCGCTGTCCCACGTCGCAGAGCGCTTCTTCACCACGTGGATGAGTTGCGCGAGTCGGCTCCAGGTGACCTTCGCCGAGTCCATCGACACGGTGCCCCAGAACCTCCAGGAGGTGCAGCCCACCCTGGTCATGGGAGTGCCACGGATCTGGGAGAAGCTCCTGGCCTCGGCGCAGATCCGTCTGGAGGACGCCACCTGGCTCAAGCGGAAGTGGTCGGCGTTCTGGCTGAGCCGTGCCGAGCGGATCGGTGATGCCCTGGTCTCCAACGGTGGCCGGCACACCGCAGCCAGCCGCACGTGGTACCTGCTGGGCTGGGTCTGCATGTACCGGGCACTGAGGGTCCGGACGGGATTGCGGTACGCGCGCTACGCGGTCTCCGGAGCGGCGCCGATCGCCCCGGAGGTGCTCAAGTTCTTCATGGGGATCGGTGTACCGATGCACGAGCTCTACGGGATGACGGAGAACTCGGCGATCGCCACGACCAACAAGCCCGGACGGGTGAAGCTCGGGACCGTGGGTGAGCCCCACGACGGCACCGAACTCAGGATCGACGAGAACACGGGCGAGATCCTCGTCCGGAGCCCGGCGGTGTTCGCCGGGTACTGGCGCAACCCCGACCAGACGGCGGAAACCATCGACGCGGACGGCTGGCTGCACACCGGGGACGTGGGCGAATGGGTCGACGGGACCTACGTCAAGATCACCGACCGGATGAAGGACATCATCATCACCGCCGGTGGCAAGAACGTGTCGCCGTCGGAGATCGAGAACGGCCTCAAGGTGTCCCCCTACATCAAGGAGGCACTCGTGATCGGCGACGGCCGCAAATTCCTCACCGCGCTCATCGGGATCGAACTCGAGACCGTCGGTGACTGGGCCACCCGCAGACGAATCGCCTACACCACCTACCGGGACCTGACGGAGAAACCGGAGGTACGCGAACTGGTCCAGGGGGTCGTCGACGCCACCAACGAGAAGTTCAACGCCGTGGAGAAGATCAAGGCGTTCGCGCTCCTGCCCAAGGAACTCGACCATGACGAGGGTGAGTTGACCGCCACGCAAAAGGTCAAGCGCTCCGCGGTGACCGGGATGTTCTCGGACCTCGTCGACGACCTGTATGCGGGGGCACGATGACTCAGCTACTCAGCGCCCTGAGCGTCGGTCTGGGGTCGGGTGCCATCTACGCACTCGTCGCGATCGGCTTCGTCATGATCTTCAAGGCGACCGGCGTCATCAGCTTCGCGCAGCCCGCCTTCCTCATGTCCGGCGCCATCATCGTCAGCTTCCTCGCGCCGCTGATGGGCTTCTACATCGGCGCGATACTCGGGGTGATCGCCATTGGCGTCCTCGCCCTACTCGTCGAACGGCTGACGATCCGTCCGATGATCGGCAAGGCGGTGTTCATCATCGCGATCATCACCGTGGGACTGGATATCGTCCTCCGGACCATCGCCGGAATGTTCCTCGGTACCCAACCGCGATCGGTCGGGGACCCGTGGGGCACCGACGTCTCGGTGATCGCCGGGGTCGTGATCCAACATCGGCACGTGGCGGCGTTCGTCACCGCCACGGTGATAGTCATCGCGCTCCTGTTGTTCTTCCGGTACTCGTCGGTCGGCCTGGCGATGCGAGCGGTCGCGTCGGACCAGGAGGCCGCGATGGCCCAGGGGGTCAGTGCCAGCCTGATCTTCGCGCTGTCCTGGGCGATGGCCGGTGCCATGGCTGCGATCGCGGGGATCTTCGCCGCGACCGGCGGCCCGATCGGCAACCAACTGTGGCTGGTGGGACTCATCGCCCTGCCCGCGATCGTCATCGGCGGATTCGACTCGATAGGTGGCGCGATCATCGGCGGCCTGACCATCGGCATCGCCCAAGCCGTCGTGTCGACCTACCACAACCAGTGGTTCCCGGAATTCACCACCAATCTCGGGCCGCTGATGCCCTGGATCATCATGCTGGCGGTGCTCCTCGTCAGACCACACGGACTGTTCGGCACCAAGGAGGTGGAACGGGTATGAGCCATCTCGTATCGTCAGCAGACCAATCCGATACATCGAGCGGGTCGGCACGGTCGACGTCGGAATCCCCGGCGCAGACGGGGACCGGACGTCGGACCGGCTTCTTCGGACGGCCTCGCGGTCGGCCGGAGCTCTACTCCAGCTACCGGCAGGAACAGGCGCTGTTCAACACGCGCGCCAAGGCGATAGGCGCCGGGTTGCTCATCGTCATCGCGGTCCTCCTGCCGTTCAATGTGAGCGACGACCTGTTGCGGATCCTCGGGCTCGGGCTCGTCCTGGCCATCGGTGGCATCGGGCTCAACCTGATCACCGGCTACGCAGGTCAGATCTCCCTCGGCCACGCCTTCTTCGTCGGCGTCGGTGCGTACACGGCCTCTGTGGTGGCCGGCAATCCCGAGGGGCGCGCACTGGGCCTGGGCATCACCTTCATCCCGGTGTGGATCATCGCCGCGGGCGCGATGGCGGCGCTCTGTGGGGTGATCGTGGCCCCGTTGGCCACCAGGTTGCGAGGTCTGTATCTCGCGGTTGTGACGCTGGGACTCGTGTTCCTCGGCACCTATGTCTTCACCGAGTGGTCGAGTGTCACCGGGGGGCCGGGAGTCGGTCGGGAGGCACCGCGCCCCATCTTGTTCGGGAACGACCTCACTCTGGACAGTGCGTTCACCTCGGACCAGAAGCTGTACTGGTTCTTCCTCGCACTCCTCCTGATCGGGGCGCTCGCGGCCCGGAACATCGCCCGCTCCCGGATCGGACGTGCCTTCGGGGCGATCCGCGATCGCGACATCGCGGCAGGTGTCATGGGCGTCGACCTGGCGCGCTACAAGCTCATCGCGTTCACGGTCTCGTCGTTCTACGCCGGCGTGTGCGGGTCGCTGCTGTTCGTCGCGAACAGACATTTCGGGCCGGAGCAGTTCGGACTGATCATGTCGATCCAGTTCGTCGCCATCGTGTTCATCGGCGGGGCCGCGACCATCTCCGGATCCATCATGGGCGCGCTGTTGATCGCGTCACTGCCCCGGATCTCGGCCGAGACGGCCCACCTCATCCCCTTCATCTCCACCGCCCCCAACACCAGCCCGAACATCTTCGAGGTCGAGGCGATCCTGTATGGCGGCCTCATCGTGGCGTTCCTGCTGTTCGAACCCCGCGGCCTGTACGGCGTCTGGCTTCGGATGCGGATGTATTGGAAGAGCTTCCCCTTCACCTACTGAACTCACCCACTGAACACCTGAGGAGAGAACCATGAAGTCGAAGACACTACGCAGCGGAGTGGCCGGCCTGTCGGCGATCGCTCTGGTCCTGGCAGGCTGTGGCCGCGACGACGGCGGCGACACCGAGGTCGCCGGGGTCACCGAAGAACCGTGCCCGGGGGCGATCGACGAGTCGAAGGGCTGCATCTACCTGGGAGCGATCACCGACCTGACGGGGCCGTTCTCGCCGATCGGCGCCCCGATGATCGAGGGGTCCCAGGCCTACTGGCAGAACGTCAACGAGAACGGCGGCATCGGCGACTACGAGGTCGACATGGTGACCCACGTGCGGGACAACGCCTACAACGAGACCACGCACTCCCAGGAATACAGGGAGATCAGGGACCAGATCCTGATGCTGGCCCACTCGATGGGCACCGCCCACACCAACGGCATCCTCGACGACACCCGGCAGCAGAACATCGTCACGGTGCCCGCCTCGCTGGGCTCGAACTGGCTGTTCGAGGAGGGCGTGATGGAGTTCGGCACCAGCTACTGCGCCGAGGCCATGAACATGGTGGACTACGCCGTCGACAATTTCGACGCGACGAGTATCGGCGCGGTGCACTTCCCCGGCGACTACGGTGACGACGCCGCCATGGGCGCGGAGATCGCCGCCGAGGCTCGCGGTGTCGAGTTCACCCGGTACACCACGGCTCCCGGCGGTACCGACGAACAGACCGCGGTGATCCAGCGGATCCTGGGCGATCAGCCGGACGTCGTCATCCTCTCCACCAGCGCGATCGAGACCGGCGCCATCGTCGGGGCCACCGCTGCGCAGGGGTACCAGGGTCGATTCATCGGCTCCACTCCCACGTGGAGCGCCGGGTTGATGGGAAGTCCGGTCGCGTCGGCACTCGAGGCCCGCTACCTGCACGCTTCCGCGGTGGCTCCGTGGGGTCACGACTCCGAAGGGCACAACGAGATGCGGGAGGTCGCTGAATCCATCGGGGCGGAGCCCGACGACTGGTTCGTCCTGGGCTGGGGGGCCTCGTCGGTCATCCACGGGCTCCTCGAGCAAGCGGTCGAGAACGATGAGCTCACCCGAAGCGGTCTCTACGAGTCGGTTGACTCCCTGACGGGCGTCGATACCGGTGGGATGTTCGCCGAGGGAGCAGGAAACTACTCCGGAGACGTCAATGAGAACGCGTCCCGCGAGAGCATCATCAACCGGGTCGAGGAGGACAGCCCGACCGGTCTCGTCCTGGAGGAGGAGTGGTACGTCGGACCCACGGCGGCCGACTTCGAGTACACCGAGGCGTGCTACCTGATGTAACCGCGCTGGAGTAGCCGCGCTGCCGTCAACGCGGCGCGTCTCACTCGAATGATGCCGGCCGCCCGGGGGCCACCGAGGGCGGGGGGGCGCCCCGGGGGGGGGGGGCGGCGCCGCGCCGGGGGGGGCCCGCGGCGGGGGCGGCGGCGCTGGCAGTGCAGCGAGGGGCGCTGCTGCGTGCAGAGCGAGAGCTGGCCGCGCTGGACCGA
>JBKBUP010000077.1:9088-11274 GCA_046289795.1 Dietzia sp.
TGCCCTCCTGGGGGGGGTGACCCCTCTTTTTTCGCCGGCCCGCCGCCCCAACACTCGGGGGGGGCGCCCGGCCCGTTGGAGGGAGCATTCCGACACCACTGCAGCTGTGGTGAGCTGGTGGCAGCCGCAGCCGCCGAACCCGGTCGACAATCCGGTGAGTTCAGTCGACAGCTCGCCGCTCGAGCGGGCCTGTCGTCTGCGAGAAGTCAACCAAGTTCTGCGCGACGACGATCGAACGCGGGGCGCCAGCGCCGCCGGTAGGCAGAGGGACTCCGAGCGGTCGAGGAGAGTCCCTCGGCACGGTCACCCGGCGGTGGGACGAGACGCCACTGCGGCGAGGCCCGGCGCAGGGAGAGCTCGGGCGCAGCGTGAGACCTCGGCCGCGAACCGCGCCGCGAGCGACGGGTGCCCGGCCCAGTGTGTGTGGAGGTACGACGCGTGCAGGGTGGGGGTCGCGAAGCCCTCCTCGCCGTGCGGTCCCGTCCACGCGCCGAGCAGTCCCGCGCCGGGGGTTCCCGCGCCGCCCGCTCCCGCGCCGCCCGCTCCCGCGCCGGGCGTGACGGTGGTGCGGTGGAACTCGTGGCCGGTGACCTCGGTGCCCGCCACGGCCAGCAGGTTGGTGGACCTCGCGGTGACGCGGCGGTACCCCAGCGTGAGCCGGGGGGACATGGCCGCGTCCGCCGGGACGGCACCGATCATCGGGGCCTCGTCGAGGGTGCGACAGAGGTAGAGCAGTCCCGCACACTCTGCCACCGTCGGCACGCCTGCTCCGAGGGCGGTCCGCAGCGCCGTGAGCATCGGCCGGTTGGCCGCCAAACCCGCGGCGTGCACCTCCGGGAACCCCCCGCCGAGGTAGATCCCGACTGTGCCCTCGGGGAGCGCGGAGTCGGCGAGGGGGTCGAACACCGCAACGTCGCACCCCGCACTGCGGAGTAGCTCGACGGTCTCGGCGTAGCGGAAGGTGAAGGCGCGACCGCCGGCCACGGCGACGACCGGTCGCCGTGATCCGGATCGCGGCGCCGGCACCGCCGCGACGCCTGACACCCTCGACGCCCACCCCGACGCCCTCGACGACACGGGCCCCGACCTCGGCAGCGACACCGGCCCCGCGATCGCTCCTGCCAGCGCCTCGTCCGCGGACCAGGCCGAACCCTGCAGCGGTGGCGCCGAGTGGGCGAGCCGCATGACCGCGTCCAGGTCCACGGAGTCGGCGATGCGTCCGGCGAGGTGGTCGAGGCTGCCGGCGGCCCCCGGTCGCTCGGCCGCCGGGACGAGCCCGAGGTGGCGGGACGGCGCGGTGACGTCGTCGTCGCGACTGAGCACCCCGAGCACGGGGATCCCCAGTGGCTCGAGGGCCCGGCGCACCTCGTCCGAGTGCCGGACGGACCCGGCCTTGTTGAGGATCACGCCCCCGATCCGCACGGTGGGGTCGAACGTCGCCATCCCCAGCACCACGGCCGCGATGCTGCGCGAGGCGTGGGAGATGTCCACCACGAGCAGGATCGGCGTATCGGTGAGTCCGGCGACGTGGGCGGTGGAGGAGAAGCCGTCGCCCCCGATCTGGCCGTCGTACAGGCCCATCACGCCCTCGATCACGGCGACGTCGGCCGGTCGCGGCGCGGCCTGAGCGCCGTGCAGCAGAAGGGGGACGATCGTGTCCTCGCCGACCAGGTGCGGGTCCAGATTGCGGCCCGGCCGCCCGGTGGCGAGCTCGTGGTAGCCGGGGTCGATGTAGTCCGGTCCCACCTTGTGGCCGGAGACCGTCAGGCCCCTCCGGCGCAGCGCGGCCATGAGCCCGGTGGCGACGGTGGTCTTGCCGTGACCGGACGCCGGTGCGGCCACGACGAGCCGGGGCAACTCGGTGCGCGACGCGCTGGACGAGGCGGTCACCATTCGATCCCCCGCTGACCCTTCTGCCCGGCGTCCATCGGGTGCTTGACCTTGGTCATCTCGGTGACGAGGTCGGCGGCCTCGACGAGCCGGGGGTCGGCGTCGCGCCCGGTGATCACCACGTGCTGCCGACCGGGACGGGCCACCAGCGTCTCCACCACGTCGTCGACGTCCACCCAGCCCCACTTCATGGGGTAGGTGAACTCGTCGAGCAGGTAGAGGTCGTGCCGCTCGTCGGCCAGCCGACGCTTGATCTCGGCCCAGCCCTCGGCGGCGTCGGCGGCGTGGTCGGCCTC
>JBKBUP010000078.1:0-11194 GCA_046289795.1 Dietzia sp.
CGCCGCGCCCCCACCCGCCGCTTTACCACCGGCAGGGCGGGCGGCGACCGCGTACAGCGCCGCCGCAACGTCTCCGCCCAGCCGGGCATGGGAACCGGCCGCGGTCAGGACCGCCGCGACCTCGGGATCGCCGGATCGTGCGCCCTCCGCGGCCCGGCGCAGAGCCTCCTCGGGGCCGGCTCCGGCACGTAGCGCCGAGGAGGTGTCGTCGAGCGCGCGCTCCCAGGCACCGAGGCGCTCCAGCCGCAGTCCGCGCACGCCCGCCCGCCTGCGCAGGTCGGACGCCACGGCCCCGAGCAGGGCTGCGGCGCAGGCGTGGAGGGGCCCGGCCAGGACCAGGCCCGCGATCCCCGTGACCAGAGGGACCAGCACGGTCGTCGGCGCCCGCCCCACCACGGCGCGCAGGCCCTGCAGCCCCGCCGCCGGCGCGCCACCCAGGTGCCGCAGCCGCATCCGGGCCACCCCGTCGGGCCACACGAGCAGGGCCCCGGCCAGGAGCACCGCGGCCACCATCACTTGTCGCTCCCCGCGACCAGCAGGTCGAACGCCGGTCTGCCGGGCACTGCTCCCCCGTCGGCGCGCCAGGCGGGGTCGACCACGATCCCCTGCGCATCTCGCCGGACCACGCCCATCGAGTCGACGGCCCGCCGCCCATCCGATAGGCGGCGCATCCCCACCACCACCCTGAGCGATGCGGCGACCTGCGCGGACAGGGCCGCACGATCGAGACCGCCCAGTGCCCCGAGCGCCTCCAGGCGGGCCGGGAGTTCGGTCGGGGAATTTGCGTGGACGGTGCCCGCACTGCCGTCGTGTCCGGTGTTGAGGGCGGCGAGCAGGTCCGCGACCTCGCCGCCGCGGACCTCACCCACCGCGATCCGGTCCGGGCGCATCCGCAGCGCCTGCCGGACCAGGTCGGACATGGCCACCCCGCCCGCGCCCTCGACGTTGCCGTGCCGCACCACCAGGCGCACGACGTGCGGGTGGGCGGGCCGCAGCTCCGGGGAGTCCTCGACGCACAGCAGCCGCTCGCCCGGCGGCACCAGCCCGAGCAGCGCCGCGAGGAGGGTGGTCTTGCCGGAGCCGGTCCCGCCGACCACCAGGTATCCGATCCGGGCCGCGACCAGCGCCCGGAGCAGCGGTTCGGCCTGCGGCGGAACGGTCCCGGACTCCACGAGTCGGTCGAAGGTGGCCTGCGCGGGCCGAGAGACCCGCAACGACAGGCAGGTCCCGTCCACCGCCACCGGGGGCAGCACCGCGTGCAGCCGCCACGCCATGCCGTCCCGGGACCGGACCACCCCGTCCGCCCAGGGCCGAGCGTCGTCCAGCCGTTGCCCGGCCCGCCCCGCCAGCCGCACCGCGAGGGCCCGCAACTCACCCTCCGAGTGCACCACCACGTCGGTCTGTTCGAGTCCGTGACCGCGGTCCACCATCGCCGGCCCCGGCCCGTCCACCACGACGTCGGTGACCCCCGGGCTCGCGAGCAACGCCTCGAGCGGCCCCGCGCCGGCGAGGTGCTCCCGCACCAGGCGCGCGGTCCGAAGCAGGTCCAGGTGTCCGTGCAGGGCGTCGGACTCCGCGCGGACCGCCCGCACCACCTCGTCGGGCTCCGGCTCCACCCCCAGTCCGGCCAACCGGGCGCGGACCCGGTCCACGAGGTCCGCGGGGAGCGCAGCCGGCCCGGCACCCTCACCGCTCACCGGTGCGCACCTCCCCCAGGAGCGCGTCCGCCACGGCACCGAGTCGCCGCACCCGACCACCCCGTCCGCGCCCGAGCGCACGGCCGAGGTCACCGCTCCCGGCCAGGTGCCGAACGGCCCGTACCTCCGGGAGCACGTGCCACCGGGTGATCCCCGCCGAGTCGGCCACGTCCGCCGCGTGGAGCGGGTCGCCGCGCTGCGTCCGGATCACCAGCGTGACGCCGCGGAGGTCGTCGGCCGTGCGACCGGCCGCGACGGCGCCCTGGAGATCGGCCCTGGTGACGACGACGACGAGGTCCGCACGGGCGAGTACCGGATCGCCGCCCGCGTACCCGCCCGCGTCGCAGACCACCAGTCCGCCCGCCGCCCGATGGGCCAGCGCGGCGCCCAGCGCGCCATCGGGGGCGGAATCCCCCGCCTCGCGGCCTCTGTCCCGGGCCAGCACCCTGCACCCGGTCTCCGCCGCGGGGACCGCTCCCCACAGTGCGTCGGGGTCGGGGCCACCGAGCTCGGCGCGCACGTCCTCCACCCTCAACCCCGGCTCGGACTCCGTTCCCAGGACCAGGTCGATCCCTGTTCCCCGAGGGTCCGCCTCCACGAGAAGGGCCCGGCCGGAGTCGGCCGCGCGGACCGCGATCGCGGCCGCCAGGGTGCTGGCACCGCAGCCGCCCACCGCACCCACGACGGCGACCATGGCTCCGCGGTCCGCGGCGACCGGCGCCATGAGCGCCCCCACGAGATCAGCGGTCCCGGACGGCAGTCGAACCACCTCGTCGTCGTCGACGCATGCCCCCTCCGCGCCCACCCGCACCACCCGTGCCCCGCCGGATCCCTCGCCGGCGTCCGGGCGGTCCGTCACCACCACGTCCGCCGAGGCGCCGTCCCGGGGGCCGGGGTCCATGGACAGTGCGGCGAGCACTGCTCGGACGTCGGCGTCGAGATCCGGGTCGGCCACATCGACGGCGACGGTCCTCCCGGTGGCAGTCCTGCCGGAGACTGTCCTGCCCGAGACAGCCCTGCCCGGGACAGGGTCGGGGACGGCGATGTGCGCTGGTCGAGGGCTCTGGGTCACGGGCACAGCGTGGCGCACCCACCGGTCGGCGGACCCGGCCCGGAGCGCGATCCGGGGACCGGCTGTGGAGAGGGCGAGGGGTGTGGACAACGCACGCCCCCGCCGGGCGAAATGAGAGAAACCGCGGCAGGGGGACGCCGCGGTTTCTCGAAGTCTCGATCCGTGGGGGGACGAACCGAGCACCTATAGGGGGATGCTCTCTCGAGCGTGATCAGTATCACTTACGCACGCCATGAGCACAAGAACCGTATCGTGGAGTCGTGTCCGCCCCACGCCGCCAGGGCCCTCGGTCATCGCACCGACCTCGCCGGATCGCCGCGTTCTTCGACCTCGACAAGACGATCATCGCCACCTCGTCGGTGTTCGCGTTCAACAAATCGTTCCTCGGCGAGGGGCTGTTGTCCCGCCGTTCCGTGATCGACCTGGCCTACACGCAGCTCGCGTTCAGCCTCTCGGACGCCGACGACGATCAGATGGAGAAGGTGCGCCAGGCCATGGCCACCGCCACCAAGGGCTGGGAGCCCGCCAAGGTCGAGCGGATCGTCACCGAGGCGCTCACGGAGACCGTCTCGCCGACCGTCTACTCCGAGGCGCAGGACCTGCTCGCCGAGCACCGGGCGCTCGGGCACGACCTGGTGATCGTGTCCGCCTCCGGAGAGGAACTGGTGGCGCCGATCGCCCGGATGCTCGGCGTGGACCACTACGCCGGTACCCGCATGAACCGCGACGCCGACGGGCGGTACGGCGGGTCGATCGAGTTCTACTGCCAGGGACCGGGCAAGGCGGAGGCGATCCGGGCGTTCGCCCAGCGCTACGGCTACGACCTCGAGGCCTCGTACGCCTACTCCGACTCCTCCACCGACCTCCCGATGCTCGAGGAGGTGGGCCATCCCACTGTCATCAACCCGGACCGGGGCCTGCGGCGCGAGGCCCTGGAGCGCGGGTGGCCCATCCTCACCTTCTCCAACCCCACCCCGTTGCTGCCGACGCTGGAACGCGCGACCGGGCCGATCATCGGCGTCGGGGCGATCGCGCTGGCCGTGGGTGCTGCGACGTTCTCCTTCGCGCGCGCCGCGCGGCGGCACGACTGAGTCGGCACAACTCCCAATCGTCCGCCGTGGAGCCGGCGGGACGCGATGGCGGGAACCACCGGAGACTCCCCGCGTTCCTTGTGGGGTCCCCCCATCGCCGAGGGGCCTGTGCGGGCGGCATGCTCAGGGCACGGTGACAAAGACGCCAGGACGGTGACGGAAGAGAAGTCACGGTTCCCCGTCCGAGACACCGTCATCGATACTCCGGAACCCACGCGACGGACAACGCCCGAGAGGCACACCAGCCGTGGGTCCGCGCCAGCCGTCACCGACGGTTGTCCCGGACCGGCCACACGGCGGACCACAGGACGCCTGGTACCCGGAACTCTCGATGTAACCGCAGTGAGTTGGCGGGTCGGCACACGTGCCGGCCCGCCATTCGCGTGTCAGACGTGGTGCGGTCAGCCCCCGGCGGCGTCGGCGATCGAGGTGGCCTCGCGCGCGCCGGCCTCGAGCGCTCTACAGCAGTGGAGGATCCACGAACCGACCCCCTCCTCGGTGCCGGAGACGAACCCGTCCAGGGCCGCCCGGTGCGCCGCGGGGTCCCGGTAGAAGGTCACCTCGGGAACACCCAGGCAATGCGGGTCGAGGCCGGTGGACACGGTCACCAGTCGGAACGCCGCCCGGGACACCACACCGTCCGCGGACCCGAACGGCCGCAGCCCGGACAGCTCGCCCAGGACCACCGCCGCCAGGACCGGGGCGGGCACCTTCGTCCCGCCGGTCACCAGTTCCGCCAGACCCTGCAGCCGCTCCGCCACCCCCCGGTCCGGCCGGGGCCGACCGAGGGAATCCTCGTCCACCCCGGAACCGGACGCGGCCAGCAGATGCAGGTGGGCGAGTTCCTGCAGCGGCGACCGGGTCCACACCGACACGGCTCGGTCGAGCGACTCCCCGGTCAGCTCTCCGGCGACCCGCAGAGCGCCGGAGAGCACCTCGTCGTGGTCGCCGTCGGCGTCCAGTCGCACCGATGCGCCCTCCACGCCGGCCGAGGCCCGGGCACCGCGCAGGACCGACTCGGCGGCGGTGGTGGGCCAGCCCCGACGGTTGGCGGGATGCCGGTGGACGGTGGCGAGCGCGCTCCTGGCGGCCTCCGATGCCTCCGCGACGCCGGGCAGGGAGACCAGCGGGGCGAGGGGGTCCTGGGCTCGAGGGTTCACCCGGACGAGGTTACCGACCCGTGGGTCATCACCATCCCGCGCGTCGCAATCCGCCGACACATGCAGCCAACACCAGGCTCAACCGCTGTCGAGCTGGTGTAATCAGCAGTACTTCAAGGGCTCGCCCGGCCCCGGCGCCCACCTCGACCCCCCGGAGACCCCGTGACCCTCAAAGACCAGCTCGACGCATTGCTAGACGCGACCGCATTCGACTCGACGGGGACCAAGATCGGCGCGGTCCGCCAGGTGTACGTGGACGACGCCAGCGGCAAGGTCACCTTCGCGACCGTCTCCACCGGCATCTTCTCCTCGGACGCCATCGTCCCCCTCCACGGCGCACGGCTCCTCGACGACGAGCTGCACGTGGACCACACCCGCACCGTCATCCGGGACTCGCCCCGCCCCGACCACACCGAGGACGCGTTGACCCCCGAACAGGAGGTCAAGCTGCTGGAGTACTACGGGATCGAGGCCCCGGTGCGCGGCCGCGAGACCGCGCCGTCGGCCCCCGGGAAGAAGCCTGCGGACAAGCCAGCGGAGAAGAAGGGCGCGAAGTCGGGGACGCAGGACAAGGCGACGCGGGACAAGACGACGCAGAGCAAGGGGGCGCCTGCGGAGGAGGCGCCCGGGGAGAAGCGGCCCGGGAAGAAGTCGCCGGAGGACGCGGCGACGGCCGCGGACAAGCCCGGAGGGACGACGACGAGGTCCCCGGAAACCGCAGTGGGCGAAGGCCGGAAAACCGGCAGGGCCGAGGCTCCGGAGGGTGCCGGTGGCACCCCTGACAGCGGGACCGCGGCGGGCGATTCCCCAGCGCACGAGCCGAGGTCCTGACCCCGTCTCCCCCCGCGTCCCCCCATCGGGTGTGTTGCGAAACACGGCGAGAGGTATGTGACTACGCTCACAGAAACCGGTCCGGTCGTTTCCGCCGTGTCGACTCCGGCCGCCGTGAACACATATCCCGAGAGAGAGCCGCTGATGACCGATCACGACCACACTCAGACCTACGCCCCCGACCCCGACTTCACCGCACAGGCCAACGCGCAGGCCGATCTCTACGACGTCGCAGCCTCCGACCGACTCGCGTTCTGGGACGAGCAGGCGCGGCGTCTGGACTGGTCGACCGAGTGGTCCGAGGTTCTCGACTGGTCCGACGCACCGGTCGCCAAGTGGTTCGTGGGCGGCACGCTCAACGTGGCCTACAACTGCGTGGACCGTCACGTCGAGGCCGGCAACGGTGACCGGGTGGCCATCCACTGGATCGGCGAGCCCGAGGACGACACCCGCGACATCACCTACGCCGAACTCAAGGACGAGGTCAGCCGCGCCGCCAACTACCTCACCTCCCTCGGACTGGTCGCCGGCGACCGGGTGGCCATCTACATGCCACTGCTCCCCGAGGTCTACATCGCGATGCTCGCGTGTGCCCGCCTGGGACTGACCCACTCCGTCGTCTTCGCCGGTTTCTCGCCCGCCGCCCTGCGCTCCCGCATCGACGACGCCGAGGCCAAGCTCGTGATCACCGCCGACGGACAGTTCCGTCGCGGCAAGCCCGCGCCGCTCAAGGCCGGTGTCGACGACGCGCTGGCCGGCAACCTCGAGGGCCTCGACGGGCACGCGACGTCCGTGCAGAACGTCCTCGTGGTGCGCCGCACCGGCCTGGACGTCGAGTGGACCGAGGGCCGCGACGTCTGGTGGGACGAGGTGGTCCCCCAGCAGTCCACCGAGCACACGCCGGAGGCCTTCGACTCCGAGCACCCGCTGTTCCTGCTCTACACCTCCGGCACCACGGGCAAGCCCAAGGGCATCGTCCACACCTCCGGCGGTTACCTCACCCAGGCCTCGTACACCCACCACAACGTGTTCGACCACAAGGCCGGCCAGGACGTCTACTGGTGCACCGCGGACGTCGGGTGGGTCACCGGCCACACGTACGGCGTGTACGCCCCGCTCTCGAACGGCGCCGAGTGCATCGTCTACGAGGGCACCCCCAACTCGCCGGACGAGCACCGCCACTTCCAGATCATCGAGAAGTACGGCGTCACCATCTACTACTCCGCGCCGACCCTCGTCCGGACCTTCATGAAGTGGGGCGCCGAGATCCCGGCCGCCCACGACCTGTCGTCGATCCGGCTGCTCGGTTCCGTCGGTGAGCCGATCAACCCGGAGGCGTGGCGCTGGTACCGCGACAACCTCGGTGGAGGGAAGGTCCCCATCGTGGACACGTGGTGGCAGACCGAGACCGGCGCGATCATGATCTCCCCGCTGCCGGGCGTGACCGACACCAAGCCCGGTTCGGCCATGCGGCCGCTCCCCGGGATCAACGTGGCCATCGTGGACAGCGACGCCAAGGAGGTCGCGCCGGAGGAGCAGGGCTTCCTGGTGATCACCGAGCCGTGGCCGGCCATGCTCCGCGGCATCTGGGGCGATATGGAGCGCTACCGCGACACCTACTGGTCCCGGTTCGCCGAGGAGGGGTACTACTTCGCCGGTGACGGCGCCAAGTGGGACGCCGACGGCGCGCTGTGGGTCCTGGGCCGCGTCGACGACGTCATGAACATCTCCGGTCACCGGATCTCCACCTCGGAGGTCGAGTCCGCACTCGTGGGTCACCGTGCGGTCGCCGAGGCGGCCGTCGTCGGCGCCAACGACGAGACCACCGGCCAGGCGATCGTCGCGTACGTGATCCTGCGCGGCAACGTCGACGCCGAGGAGGACCGCCAGAAGCTCATCGACGAGCTGCGTGCCGAGGTGTCGCGGGAGATCTCACCGATCGCCAAGCCGCGCGACATCACGATCGTGCCCGAGCTGCCCAAGACGCGGTCCGGGAAGATCATGCGGCGGCTGCTCAAGGACATGGCCGAGGGCCGCGACGGCGGGGACACCTCGACGCTCTCGGATCCGACCATCATGGAGCAGATCAGGGAGAAGGGCACCCGCGGCTGACCGGGTAGCGGGTGAAGGCAGCCACGTGTCGTGGCACGATGGACGGCGGTGCATCCGTCGCCTGACAATGGAGGAACAACCGTGAGCCACGCCCAGGGAACCCACTCGCCGACCGAGGCATCGATCCCTCTGCACGACGCGGATTCGATCGGTCGGGGCGACGCCAGCATCGGAACCCTTGTCAAGAACGCCACGACGCAGATGTCCACGCTCGTCCGCGCGGAGATCGAGCTCGCGAAGACCGAGGTTACCGAGCAGGTCAAGAAGGCGGCCACCGGGTCGGGCTTCTTCGTCGCGGCCCTCGTGCTGCTGCTCATGTCCTTCTTCCCGTTCGTCTTCATGTGGGCCAAGCTCATCTCGCTGTGGTTCGGCACCAAGTCGTGGGACTGGATCGGGTTCCTCATCGTGTTCGTGGTGCTGGTGCTGCTGGCGGCGGTGTGCGGGCTGCTCGGATACCGCAAGATCAAGAAGATCCGTAAGCCCCAGCGCACCATCGATTCGGTGTCCGACCTCAAGTTGGCCATGCCCACGGGCGCCGAGCCGCGGCCCGGGACGGTGCGGGTCACCGAGACCCCCCAGCCCGCCACGCGCAGCTGAAGACCCCCGCACACCGGCCGCCCGACCCGTCGATCGTCAGGATCGACGGGTCGTGGCGGCATCGTGACGTCTCCGCCAACGGCATCCGCCTGCACGTGGCCGAGGCCCTCCCGGCCGACACCGCCCCGGGGGAGCTCCCGCCGCTGGTGCTGATGATCCACGGCCTGGGCGGCATCTGGTGGACCATGCGTGCACCCGTGGTCGCGCTGGCCGAGGCCGGTTTCCACGCGGTCGCGGTGGACCTGCGGGGCCACGGCGACTCCGACAAGCCACCGCGCGGCTACGACGGGTGGACCCTGTCAGCCGACATCACCCACCTCATCCGGGCGCTCGGGCACTCCACCGCGGTGATCGTGGGGCAGGGCGAGGGCGGATTCGTGGCCTGGACGGCCGCGTACCGGCGGCCGCGCGCGGTGCGGGGCCTCGTCGTCGTCGGTTCTCCCCACCCCCTGGCCACCCGCCACGCCGCGCTCCGCGATCGCGCCCAACGTCGCGCCCTGGTCCCCCGCCTCCTGGCGGACCAGGCGCCACGGCTACCCGAACGGCACCTCACGGCCGACGGCGCCGCGTCGGTGGAGGCGATGCTCAGGGCCCGCTCCGGCCCGACGTGGCCGGACACCGCCGACTTCCGGGAGTCCGCCGCACTGCTCAGGCGGGCCATGCTCATCCCCAAGGTCGCGCACCTGTCCCTGGAGTCCCGACGCTGGATGGTCCGCAGTCAGTTCCGTCCGGACGGCCGCGACTTCCGGCGCACCGTGTCCGGTGTGCTCGAGCAACCCGTGCTGGGCATCAGCGGCGCCGAGGACCGGTTCATCCGGCCGGAGACCGTCCGCGCGTCGGCGTCATGGGCCCGCGACTTCCGCACCGCACTGGTCCCGGACGCGGGGCACTACCCGGCGATGGAGGAACCCCGGGAGACGTCCCGGCTGATCGTGGACTTCGCGCGCCGCGTGAACGGGCTCTGACCGCGCGGCTCCTCCCGCCGGAGCAGGGCGAGAACTGAGCGACGAGGTCACCTCAGCGGGCCCCGACGCAGTTTCCCGTAGAGACGGGCTCCAGCGAGTCGACCGCCAACTGGAGTTGCGGGAGCACCTGCTCGACGGTGAGCGCGTACCCGGTGTCGGCGGCGTCCATCGCGGCTCCGAACACCACGCCCACGACCTGACCCTCCGGCGTGATCAGCGGACCGCCCGAGTTGCCCTCACGCACCGACCCTCGCAGGATGTACACCTCGCGCTCGACCGTCGCCTCGCGATAGATGTCCGGCCCGCGGAGCGTCACCCGCTCGCGGATCCGGGCGGCGTCCGGCCGGTAGGGGCCGTTGCCGGGGTAACCCACGACGATCGCGTCGTCGCCGCTCCGGGCCCGACGGTCGGCGAAGGGCAGGACCGGCGCCTGGAGGCCCGGCACGCGCAGGACGGCCACGTCGACGCCCGGGTCGTAGACCACCACGTCCGCCTCGAGTTCCTGATCGCCGGCCACGACGCTGACCGAGCCGGTGCCGGCCACCACGTGCGCGTTGGTCATGACCAGACCCGGGGCCGCGACGAATCCCGAGCCCTCTAGCGCGCGACTACACGACTCGGCGCGGCCCAGGATCTTGAGCACGGACGGCTGCACGGCCGCGACGACCTCCGATCCGGCCAGCACCGGGTCCGGCGGGGGCACCTCCTGCATGGGCGTGGTGCCGAACGGGCCGAGGATGTCCGGGAACCCGGTGGTGCCGAGCACCGAGGTGAACGCCGCCGGGATCCGTTGCATCTGCTCCGGCGCCACGTCGTCGATCTTGGCCAGCACCGACGACCCGCGCACGGCCTTGCCCAGCCCCGGGCCCTCCTGGGCCGCCACGGGGATGGCCACCAGCCACGCCACCAGCAGCATCGCGGCGGCCTGGAAGACGGCCCCGACGGTGCTGTCGAGGATCTTGGCCCCCGCCCCGGAGATGTATCGCCTCGCGGCGCGGCCGATCGTCACGCCGGCGATCTGGCCGATGATCACCATCACCGCGATCACGGCCAGTCCCGCCGCGAGCCGACCCACCGGCGAGTCGAGCTCCCTGACCAGGTGGGGCGCCACGAGCAGGCCCGAGGTGGCGCCGATCGCCACGCCGAGCAGCGCGAAGCCCGACGCCGCGGCGCCGTTGATCCAGCCCGAGATGGCCGCGGCCGCGGCGAGCGCGTACAGCGCGAGGTCGAGCCACTGTGAGCCCGTCACCGGTAGCCCCTCCGGGGATCGTCCGCGGGCAGGTCGAGCGGTTCCTCGTCGTCGTCCCCGGGGGCCTCGCCCCGCGCGGCGTCGGACAGTGTCCGCGAGGTGGGCGCCGGGCCGTCCGCGCCAGCAGCGCCAGCAGCGCCAGCAGCGCCACCAGCGTCGGCTCCGTCTGCGGCGTCGGCTCCGTCTGCGGCGTCGGCGGCGTCTGGGTCGGCGAGGCCGGACCGTGCTCCGGGCACGCCGGCGACCGTCCTGTCGGCCAGCGGGTCGGCGGACTCGCGTCGCGACTCCTCCGCCGACATCCGGTGCTGCTCGCCGTTGCCGGAGGCCGCCAGGGTCTGCTCGAGGTCCCGCACGTCGTCGGTGTCCCAGTCCAGGTCCCACCCGGCGGAGTGGAACATCGCGGCCAGGATTCCGGCGGTG